>NZ_JAMPKY010000005.1:300000-443308 GCF_039962255.1 Leptolyngbya subtilissima AS-A7
GCACGGTACTCAGCCTGGTGGCGGTGACTTCGCCCCAGCGGCAGATGGGCCGTGAGGTGTGGGGCCATGGGCGCGCTGAGGTGGCAGGTACCCTAATCTTGTGCGTTTTTTTGGGGTTTACCGGGGTCAGTTTGCTGCTGATTGCCCTACGTCAGTTGCTTAGTGGCCTCACTGGAGGGGCAACCCCATTTCCTGTAGCGATCGACTCAGCCGTGCTGCGATTTACGGCGGCGATGGTGATTCTCAATGTGGCCCTGGGTATCTACGCCAGCTACCAGTCTCGCAGCCTCAGCAGCCAGGCCCTCAAGCTCAACACGCGCCACTTTTTAGCTGATGCCTGGTTGAGCATTGTCATGGTCGGGGTGCTGCTGGCGATCTGGCAGGGGCAGCGCTGGCTCGACCCGGTCTTTGCCCTGGTGCTGCTGCCCCTAGTGGGCCGCAGCCTGTGGCGAGTACTCAACGAACAGCTGCCGATGCTGCTGCGCCCGACGGCGATCGCCCCCGAAGCCATCTCCCACATTGCCACCCAGGTAGAGGGTGTCACCCGCTGTACCCGCATTCGCTCCCGGGGTATGGTGGGTCGCCAGGTATGGATTGAGATTCATCTGGTGCTGCACCCCGAGTTTGTGGAATCGGCAGAAATTATCGGCGAGCAGATCGATGCCCAGCTTCGCCACCGCTATGGCCCCCTCCGTACCCAAGTCTGGGTTGAATCTGCTCGCCCCTACCAGGACGCGTTTATGGAGCCAGGCATGCCGAATTACTTGCCGCCCTCGTCGAACGGTGGCGGTAGTGACTGGGGATAGAAGGTTTTAGATTGGCGATTTTAGTTTTTGGTCAGAGCGGTCCGACTTAATTAATGAACTAACCGGCTAACCCATCGCAAATTGATTATCTAAAGCCAAAATTCTCTTGCGCCTACAGGCCTGGATTTGGCCCACTCTGCATCGGCCCTAGGTAACGGGTCAAGTAGGGCGAAAACACCTCATAAATCAGCGTCAATGGCTTGCCCCGATGCCAAAACAGGTAGTGGCGGCCCCAAAACGGCCCGGCCTGGCCAAAGGCTTCTTCTAGGGCTGGCGAATCGCCGTAGTAGATGCCCTGAATGTCGCGGTAAAGCTCAGTGCGCAGGCGGGCCAGGCTAGCCCAGATAGGCAATGACTTGTTTTGCAGGTACTCATCGACATGGCTGGCCTCCCACCAGGAAGCGGCGTAGGCCAGCCGCTGACCCGAGGCGGTGCGCAGCCACACCTGGCGGCGCAGGCGGGGACCAGGCACCACGCGAATGATGTCGGGGGCACCGTCGAGATCCATGCCCACCGGGGTCATGTCGATGACATCGACCTCGGTGCGATCGCGTGTCAACAGCTGCAAATGACGAGTGGGCGAACCATCTCCCAGCAGTAAAATTTGCCAGGCGGGAGCAAGCTGGTCGTGGGGCAGACCTTTTTGTACGGTGGGCTGCCCGGCCTGCCAGCGGGGGGCAAGGGCGTGCCAGTCGCTGGGCACCGCCGGGTCAATGATGGGCTGTAGGGCAGAGGCCAAGGGTGTTACAAAAATTCATGTGTTAATTCTATGCTATCGCGACAGCCCAACCCTTTCCATCCGAATCTGAAGAATCGGCGCAAGCTACAGTGGGTCAGTTCAACACAATGTTCACTACTGGGGGAGTGCGCCACCATGGCGGAGGGAATCAAACTAGCGGTCAACGGTACTTTAATGCGGGGTTTGGCGCTGAACCCCAACCTGCTCAACGCCGGGGCCAAGTTTCTCTACGAAGCGGCCACTACTCCCCACTACCGCCTGTGGTCCATCGACGATGTTCACCCGGCTATGGTGCGGGTTAGTCAGGGGGGCATCGCCGTAGCGCTAGAGGTGTGGCAGGTGCCTACCGATGGGTTGGTGCAGGTGCTGTTGCAAGAGCCGCCGGGGCTGAGTATTGGCAAAGTGCCTTTATCTACCGGTGAAACGGTGCTAGGCGTGCTGGGTGAACCCGTGCTATGTGAAGGCCAGCGAGAGATTTCGGCCTACGGCGGCTGGCGATCGTACTGTGCCGCGCTAGAGCAAGAGGCAGTGCCCCATTCAAAGCTGTCTCAGTAGGGTGAACGGCTTTATTCTGGATGCACGCCAAGCCAGGGAAAAATTTGCTGCTCTAAGCGCGCAAATGCAGGTTAATAGGCTGGCAGGATTCAACGTTGAATCCTGCCAGCCTATTAACTCAATGCTCACATTCTTAGTCCCCGGGCTTGGGATTCGATTTGAACCCTACTCCACCGTCAGCAGAAAACGGCCGCGATCGCCTGCCTCGAAGCTGTTGACTATCACAGAGTAGGTGCCGTCGCGGGGTAGTGTAACCGCAAGTTCAGAATTGGTATTGTCGGGGCTGGCGTCGTCGTTTTCGGCGAGGCGGTTGCGACCTTCGTCGAGCAAAATCAGGTAGGTGTCGAAGTCAGGGCTCTCTAGCCGCAGGCGCACTCTCTGCCCTGCCCGACCTCTAAAGCTGAATTCTTGGTAGTAGGAGCCATCTTGCAGAGTGTCATCGCCCGGCCCCAAATTGCCCTGCTGCCGCAGTAGCGCACCGCTTGGAGCAGTCTGAGTAAGGCCACCCTGACCGCCGCCGGACTGGCTGAGCTGAAGCTGGTAGCGCCCCGCCTCTCCCTGGCCGTAGCTGTTGGCGAGAATAATATAAGACCCAGTGTAGGGAAGCTGCACCGAGATCCGGGCGCTGAGATCGCCGCCGCTGTCATCGTCTTGAACGGAAAAATCGTCGCGATCGGAGGCCAGCAAAATCAGGTAGGGGTCAACCTCCTGGCTGTTCATGGCGATGGTGACGGTTTGCCCCGCCTGCCCCTCAAACCGGTAGGGGTTGTAGAAGCTGCCGTCGGGCAGCACATTGCTAGTGTCGTTGAGCTGACCTTGCACCGTTGCGCCTAAGGCAATAGGGGCGGGTTCGCGGCTGGTGCGATCGGCGGGGGCTGAGGCTGTGGCCGTGCCCGATCGCACCGAGGCTAAGAACGTCTGCACCGCGTCGGTAGGGATGGCAAAGCCAATGCCCACGCTGCCGCCGTTGTCGCCAGTGGTGAAGATAGACGTGTTGACGCCGATCACCTGTCCGGCGCTGTTGAGCAACGGCCCGCCTGAGTTGCCGGGGTTGATGGCGGCATCAGTCTGAATCACGTTGCGATCGCGGTCAATGCGGCTGACAATGCCCACGGTGAGGGTGCCCTGCAACCCAAAGGGGCTACCGATAGCAAAGGCGCTCTGCCCTACCCGCACTGAGTTGGGGGGTGCTAGAGTCACCGTTGGCAGGTTCGTAGGGTTGCCCCGCAGGCGCACTGCTGCCAGGTCTAGCCGGTCTTGGCCGTAGCCCACTACATCGCCCTGGAAGCTGCGGCCGTCAGACAAGCGCACCGTCACCACGCGCTCAGTACCAACCACGTGGGCGTTGGTGAGAATTAGTCCGCTGGCGTCGACAATGCTGCCGCTGCCGCCGCCGTCGCGGGTATCAATGGCCACCACAGCCGGGCTGACCTGGTCGTATACCCGAATGGTGGTATCTTCATCGACAGGTGACTGAGCCAGCGCTGGGGTAGCCCCTAACGGGGTCAAGCGGACAGGGGCGATCGCCGTGATCCCCGCCAGTAGTGCCCCTAGAGCTAACGAACCCGATGCCAATCGCTTCACTGCTGCCTGTGCCATATAGTCCCTAAATATCCTGTAAAAACGCACTACCGAGTCGGCATGAGGTAGTACCTGATACCTACTATTTACCTAGCCTTCCCCTACTTTCAGGATATATCTCTGGGTAGAGGCGCACCTGTCTCCTCAGCCACTTTCGCGGCAGGCACCGTCGCTCCCACTACCTGGTTGCGTCCTTGGGACTTGGCTTGATAGAGGGCGTCGTCAGCAGCCTTCAAGACATCCACAGCTTGCCAGCCGTGGCCAGGAAAGCTGGCTACCCCCAGCGAAGCTGACAGCGGATTGAGGATCAGGCCGCTGTAGCTGATCTGGATCAGGCCTAGAGCCTGGCGAATTTCTTCAGCCCTTGCCATCGTGGCCTCGGGGGGTGACTCTGGCAGGATTAGAAGCATCTCTTCGCCCCCGTAGCGGCAGGCCACATCAGAACCGCGCACGCTATCGCGGAGGAGTTGCCCGACGGTTTCTAGGACGCGATCGCCCGCATCATGGCCGTAGGTATCGTTAAACTGCTTGAAATGGTCAATATCGAGCATAATTACGCCAATTGTGTGGCACTGACGCTGGGCTCGCTGTACTTCTCGGGTCAGGGTTTCTTCTAGGTAGCGGCGATTAAACAGCCCGGTTAGTGGGTCACGAATGCTCTGCTGCTGAAGAGTTTCGCGCAGGTGCAGGTTGGCCAGCGCCAGAGCGATCTGCTCAGCCACAGTGCGAGCCAACTGCTGCACTGGCTGAGATAGCTCGGAGGCACTGAGGTAAAACAGCCCTAGGGTTTGGCTCTGGGCTAGCAGCGGAATGCAGAGGGTAGTCAAGGCATGGGTGCCTTCGGCTTGGCCGCACCCCAGACTCAGGCAGTCGTGGTCAATCTGGTGCAGATGCTCCCCGCCCAAGATACAGCAGTCTGGAGGAATAAACTCGGTAGCTGATGCCCGCTGTGCCCCCCAGGTGGCAACCTGCTCAACGCAATAGTCGACGGCATTGGTCACCATGAAAATGCTGCCACTGCTGCCGGGAAACAGGGGTGCTACTAGGACACCTAAGGACTGGTAAGCGTCTTTGGCTGTCAGACAGGCCTGCAGAAAGTCGCTCATTTCACTCAACAGCCGCATTTGCTGGGTGTGCTGGTTGAGTTCGTCAACGCGGGTAGCCAGCTGCTGATTTACCTGCTGTAGGTCATGCTCTGACCGCTTGAGAGGAGTAATGTCGCTAAAGGTTACGGCAAAGCCATCGCCCAGCTGGACGGCCATGTTCTCAAACCAGCTGTGGATGCCATCATGGTTGTAGTGAAACTGACGCCGCACCGGGTCACCCGACTCGGTAACTTGTACGTAGAGGTCAAACAACCCATCGGTTTTGTTGCCAGGCAGTTCATCTAGCAGGCGCTTACCAATTAGGTATGCGGCGTTGCGTTTCGCCATTTTGCAGGCGGCAGGGTTGCTCAGTAACCACTCAAAATCCACAATGATGCCCGATTCATCGCGCACCGCTTTAAAGGCCATGATGCCGTCGAGAGAGCTATTAAGCACGCTAGATAGCTGCATTTTTGAGGTTTGCAGAGCGGCCTGAATAGTCACCATGGCAGTAACATCTAGATGACTGCCTACCACACGAATCACCTGCCCGGCAGTATTCTTTTGGCGAATGGCGCGGGAGAGAATGTGGACTGTAGAGCCATCTTTGTGATGAAACCGCTGGGTAATGGAGAACTGATCGCTGCGGCCACTGGTGTAGTCATCTACGAGCTGACGGACTGCCGCTCGGTCTTCAGCAAAAATTACTGATTCCCAGGCGGCAAAGCTGTTGGCTAGCTCGTGATCGGCGTAGCCCAACATCGCCTTCCACTGGGGCGAAAAGTAAATCTCTCCAGTGACCAGATTCCAATCCCAATAGCCTTCGGCAGAGGCTTGGAGCACTAGATCGAGCTGGTCTTTGGTGTTTTGCAGCTCTGTCTCAGCCTGTATGCGATCGCTGATGTCTCGGGCTGCACCATAAACAAGATGGCCTACAGGCACCGATCGCCACTCGATCCAGCGGTAAGAACCATTGCGGCAGCGATAGCGGTTGACAAAGTTAAGAATCTCCTGCTGCTGGGTCAGCGACGAGAGCGCTGCCAGGGTGGCGTCTATATCCTCGGGGTGCACATAGTCGATGTATCGGGTGCCCTGCATTTCCTGGGCTGAGTAGCCTAGGGTCCTTTCCCACTGGCCACTAAGGCGGTGGAAGTAACCGCTGGTATCGCCAATACAGAGCAGGTCAAGGGAAACTGAGAAGAAGCGATCGAGCTCTTCGACGGTGGTCTGGAGCTGAAGCTCGATCTGCTTGCGATCGCTAACATCGCGCACAATCACTAGGCACTGGTCTGTACCGCAGGGAGCTAAGCGCACTTCTTCGTGGCGAAGCTGGCCATGCTTTTCAAACTGGTGTTCCCAAGTTTGAAGCTCACCGGTGCTCAGCGCGCGCTCGACCCGCTGGAGCTGATGATGGAATAACTTGGGGGGCAAGACCTCTGACAGATTGTTTTGCACTGGTAAAAAAGTACCCGCCGCCGCATCGGCAGGGGGCAAAAAGCTAAAGCAGGTGCCATCGTGCCCCACGCGCAACAGCAGGTCGGGAATCGCTTCAATGATGGCCCGGTTGGTAGCCTCACTCTCGCGCAGAATGATCGTTAGCTGCTGCTGGTGAATTTCGGCCTGCTTGCGCTCGGCCTCACCGCGTTTACGCTCGCTGATGTCTTTGTGCGTTCCGATCACTCGCAGGGGCTTGCCGTCAGCATCCCACTCAATGACCTTGCCGCGATCGAGTATCCACCTATAGCTGCCGTCTTTGCAGCGCATGCGGTGCTCGTTTTGGTAGATCGGGGTTTCACCGCTAAAGTGCCGCTCTAGGTCGGCATAGCACTGGGCTTTGTCATCAGGGTGCAAGCGGCTATTCCGTTCGTCCAGGCTGCTGCCAATTTCATCGTCGGCATAACCCAGCATCACCTTCCACTGGTGGGAGAAAAATACTTCATTGGTCTGAGTGTTCCAGTCCCACAGCCCATCGCCAGAGCCTTCGATAGCAAACTGCCAGCGGGCTTCGCTATCTCGTAGGGCCGCTTCGGTCTGTTTTAGCTCAGTAATATTGATGCCAATGCCCCCTACCAAAGCGCTTTTAGCCCCGACTGCCTGCATGGGAAACTTACGCACCAGGTAAGTGTGAGCGGTGCCGTCGGGCAAGAGGGCCTGTTCTATCGTTTCTAGAACCACCTGGTGATCTAGCACCCACTGGTTGTTTTGGCGGTAGTTTTGGGCCAAAGCGGCAGAAAAGATGGCCTCGACAGACTGGCCCATGGCTTCCTGCTCGGTCAGATCTACCATCGCTAGCCAGGCCGGGTTGCCGTAAATCATCGTGCCTTGTTCATCGGTAATCCAGGCTAGAATCGGTGCGTGGGTCACAAAATCTTGAAACGGAGGCTGAAATGGTTCAGTTCCCTGGGGCTGCAAACAATTGAAGCTAGGCTGTGGTTCGCCACTGTCGCTATCCTGTAGCAGAACTTGGTGTTGGTTGTGATCTGCCTGCTGCAGAGTTGCCACCTGCCGTTTCAGGTCAGCGTTCTCCGCCTGTAGCTGCTGCACTAAGCGCCTTAGATCGTCCACCTCAGCCATGGCGCATCCAGATCTCCACACCCTATTGCCTATAGGTTTGTATTCCCTACTTTGAGAGCCAAGGTCGCCTTGACCAGGAAATTTAAAAAAATCTTTGGCGACAGTAACTTTCTCAACTTAGTAGCTAAGCTTCTTAATCGCGTAGTCTTTATCAATACTGCATTCTGTCTGCCTCTGATTGGGCAGGGCAACTCTTGTTTGTAACTAAGACACTACATTCGTTGCATCAGAGATACTGAAATCAACTTTGTATAAGTCTCGCTCTGCTCTGCACGGCCATCTAGGGAGAGGGTTTGAGCCTAGAATGCCTGAGGTTTTGTGTGGTAGGTTTGCGAGCAAATATTTGGTGAGGTTTTGATGGTTATGAATAAGCTAATAGCTAGCTTTTTGAGCGCAGCGCGCCAATCGTTGGGCAAACGTTTAGGCATCAGTATCTGTCTAGGCATCGCCCTAATAACTGCTGTAACCGTTTTGGGCTCAAGTCGGTTGGCTCCAGTACTCGCCACCGTGGCCGAAGCGCCCCGCCTGGTGCCTGCGATCTTAAACGGCAGCCCTGTGAGTGTGCTGTATGTGACTCGCAGCAGCGACACGGTGCTAACGCGTTGCTATCCAGAGTTTGAGCCATCCCTGACCCTGCGGGCTATGGGTAGTAATGCTGAGCAGATGGAAGGGGTGTTGACCTGCGTCAGCCGTCAGTAGAGTCTAGTAGAAGAACGGAGCGTAAAAAAACAGCCTTAAAAGCACCCCCAGAGGCTAGGCCTCTGGGGGTGCTTATGTTAGATGGGTTAAGTAGAAAGGTAGTCTTACTGACTTAAAGAAGGAGCCTTAAGCACCGGCAGGGCAGCGACGGGGGCTAGCCCTTCACTACTGGCTTCGGTAGCCACAAACACTTGACTTAGTCGAGCTGTGAGCTTTTGGGTGGTGGCGTCGTAGATTTGGGTCAGCATCTTGGGGTAAAACCCAAAGCCAATGATCGGCACTAGCAGGCAGGCAATGATAAACACCTCGCGGGGCTCGGCATCGGCTAGCACCTCGTGCTCGATCAACTCCTTATTCTCAGGGCCGTAGAAAATCTCCCTCAGCATCGATAGCAGGTAGATGGGGGTGAGAATAACCCCAATCGCCATGAAGATGACCGTAATCAGCCTAAAGGTAAAGCTGTAGGCATCGCTGGTGGCAAAGCCCACAAACACCATCAGCTCAGCCACAAAACCGCTCATCCCTGGCAGGGCCAGCGAGGCCAGCGAGCAGGTAGTGAACATGGCGAAGATCTTGGGCATCTTTTTGCCCACGCCGCCCATCTCATCCAGGATGAGGGTGTGGGTGCGATCGTAGGTAGCCCCCACTAAGAAGAACAGGCTAGCCCCAATCAAGCCATGGGAGATCATCTGTAACACCGCGCCGCTCAACCCCAGGTTGGTAAACGAAGCTATGCCAATTAGCACAAAGCCCATATGCGAGATCGACGAATAGGCGATCTTGCGCTTGAGGTTGCGCTGGGCGAAGGAGGTTAGCGCCGCGTAGACGATGTTGATACAGCCCAAAATCACCAGAACTGGCGCGAAATAGGTGTGGGCATCAGGCAGCATACCCAGATTCATGCGAATCAGCGCGTATCCGCCCATTTTCAACAGAATGCCCGCCAGTAGCATGTGTACTGGTGCCGTGGCCTCGCCATGGGCATCGGGCAGCCAGGTGTGCAACGGAATGATTGGCAGCTTGACCGCGTAGGCGATCAGAAACGCCCCGTAGAGCAAGAGCTGCATACGTAAGGGATAGACCTTCTCGGCTAGGGCGGTCATATCGAAGGTGATGGTATCACCGTAGAAGGCCATGGCCAGCGCCGCCACCAAGATGAACAGCGACCCGCCAGCGGTGTAGAGAATAAACTTGGTCGCGGCGTAGAGCCGCTTCTTGCCGCCCCAAATCGACAGCAGCAGGTATACCGGAATCAGCTCTAGCTCCCAAAACAGGAAGAACAGCAGCATATCCTGCACGGCAAACACGCCGATCTGTCCGCTGTACATAGCCAGCAGCAGAAAGTAAAAGAACTTGGGCTTGAGTGTCACCGGCCAGGCCGCCAGAGCCGCCAGGGTGGTGATGAACCCGGTCAGCAGCACCAGAGGCATTGACAGACCGTCTACCCCTAAGGACCACTTCAGATCGAGCTGAGGTACCCAGGTGTAGCTCTCCACCAGTTGTAGACCGGGCTGACTAAAGTCGTAGTTGAGGTAGAAGGCTGCCACAATCAACACAAAGTCGATCAGGCCCACCGACAGGGCATACCAGCGCACCGTCTTACCGTTGTCGTCGGGCAAAAACGGTATCGCTATACAAGCCACCAGCGGCAGCAGCGTAACGGTGGTCAACCAGGGAAAAGTCGCGAGGTCCATATCGTCGTTCTCGTCGCGTTCTGCTTAGGAGTGGATGAGTGGATGAGAAGGGGGGTGGATAGGAAAGGGCATTGGGGCAGGGAGTAGATAGGTAGAGCAGTTTAGAGAGTGTCGCGGCATCAAAACTCATCTACTCATCCACGCTCACACCCATCCACCCTCATGCCCTTACGTCACGCCCGACAGCAGCACCAGCCCCAGCACCGCGCCAAATACGATTAGTGCGTAGAACTGAGCCCGTCCATTCTCCAGGTACTTCAACCCTTCGCCCGTTACCAGGGTAACGAGGCCAGCTAGGTTGACGAGGCCGTCCACAATGCGGATATCGACTTCGAGCACCTGCTTGGCCAGCTTGCGGCTGCCCTGGACAAAGACAACCTCATAGATGTCGTCGATGTACCACTTGTTGAGGGAGAGGTTGTAGAGGAAGGGGATTTTGGCAGCGATCGCCCTCGGATCAATCGCCTTCGTGCGATACATCAGCACAGAGATGATGATGCCGACCGTGGCGATCGCCACGGAACTCCCCGCCATCAGCGCAAACTCGTTCCAGTCAAAGGCCTCTGCCGTCTCTACAGCTTCGATCACTTCCCCGGGGGGATGAATGAATGCCTCAAAGTAGTTGGCAAAGGGAGTACCAACCAGACCCACCAATACTGAGGGCACGGCTAGCGCCACCAGCGGAAAGACCATCGACAGCGGCGACTCGTGGGGTTCGTGGGCGTGGTGCCCATGGTCGTCGTGGTCGTCATGAGCGGTATCCAGAGTCAGCTCCTGGGGGTTCATCGCCCCTGGCCCGAGGGACATGCCCATCTTCTGGAACTGTGCCCGCTTTAGGTCGCGGCGAATGCCTTCGTCGTTGCCCCGAAAGCCGCCCTCAAAGGTAGAGAAGTACATGCGGAACATGTAGAAGGCGGTGATACCCGCCGTCAGCCAACCTACCGCCCAGAGGGCAGGGTTGACCGCGAAGGTGGCACCGAGGATTTCATCCTTTGACCAGAAGCCGGCGAAGGGGGGAATGCCAGAGATGGCCAGCGTGCCAATGAGGAAGGTAATGGCCGTGACGGGCATGTACTTGCGCAGGCCGCCCATCAGGCGCATATCCTGAGCCAGCACCGGGTCGTGGCCCACCACTGCTTCCATACCGTGGATGACGGAGCCGGATCCCAAAAACAGCATCGCCTTGAAGTAGGCGTGGGTCATCAGGTGAAATAGACCGGCGCTGTAGGCGCCAACGCCCATGGCCATGACCATGTAGCCCAACTGCGACATGGTCGAAAAGGCCAGCCCTTTCTTAATGTCGTTTTGGGTAATGGCGATCGTGGCTCCCATAAAGGCGGTAAACGCCCCGGTGTAGGCAATCACCGTCATCACCGTGGGGATGTGCTCGAACACGGGGTACATGCGGGCCACCAGGAATACCCCAGCCGCCACCATAGTCGCTGCGTGAATCAGCGCTGAGATCGGGGTGGGGCCTTCCATGGCGTCAGGCAGCCACACGTGGAGGGGGAACTGGGCCGACTTGGCCACCGGACCCAGAAATACCAGAATGGCAAAGATGGCAGCGACGCTTGCGGGCAGACTGCCCACATTCACCATGTCGGTGAGTCGTTCGCCCATAATTTCAAAGTCGAAGCTGCCGGTGGCCCAAAACAGGCCCAAGATGCCCAGCAGCAGGCCAAAGTCGCCGACGCGGTTGGTAACGAAGGCCTTTTGACAGGCATCGGCAGCGGGCTTGCGATCGTACCAAAAGCCAATCAGCAGGTACGAGCACATACCCACCAGCTCCCAGAACACGTATACCTGGAGCAGGTTTGGGCTAATTACCAGACCCAGCATAGAGGAGCTAAACAGGCTCAGGTAGGCGTAGAACCTCACGTAGCCTGGGTCGTGGGCCATGTAGCCATCGGTGTAGATCATCACCAGGAAGGCGACGGTGGTGACCACCACCAGCATCAGCGCCACCAGGTGATCGATGGTGTAGCCCATCTCGATGCGGAAATCGCCCGCCGAGGCCCACTCAAACATGGCCTGGTAGGGAGCGTGGCCCTGCCACTGGCTCCAAAAAATTGCAAAGGAAAGCACCATCGCCGCCCCAATTAGGGAGACGATGAAGATTGCCACCGGCTGCCGCAGCTTGCTAGTGGCCTCGCCGTAGGAGATTAGCCCGGTGCCAACTATGGCAGCCCCGATGAGCGGCAGCACCGGGATCAGCCAGGCGTATTGATAAAGTGTGTCTACAGAATCCATCTTGACTGCCTACTCCAAGAGCTTGCGTGAGTTGGCAAAAAACCGCTTACATTCTGACATACCCTTTCCCAAGGAAAAGTCGGTTTCGCAGCAAAGTTGAGTGAGTTGGGACGCGATCGCCGCCAGCTTGACCAACCTTAGAGCCTACCGAAGCCGTAGCCAAAGGCTGCCAAACCCTTGCCCCAGAACCATTCTGGAGACCCATTGGCTTTAGGGCGGGTTTCTTAAGAAAGATATCTAATTCTGCGAGTGATTGCTGGCTGAGAGCAAAATCTCAGCCTTAAGCCATAATCAGGGCAACCGCTGTTCTCTATAAATAGTTCAATGGCTAGCCAACCAACGATTTACTTGAGTCAGCCTCTAAAGAAATAGATTTTTTGGAATGCTATGAAGCTCTGGCTGGTCTGCTTTTTGATCTTGTTTTTTGGAGCCGAAGCGGTCCAGTGGTTTGGCCAGCTGCCCTGGGTGAGTAGTGTTGACCTATCGCTGCCGTTGACGGTTCTGGGAGGCATTGGACTGGCGATCGCATCCAACTATCGCAGCTGGCCCACCTTCGCCCCCCTGCCGACAAAGTCAGCGGAGCCCCCTTTGCCCAACCCTACCCCGCCCCCTACCTCCACTGTCACAGCCCCCGTCAATCCCAAGCTGAGCCGCAAGCCGGATACGATTTCCTTTGAAATCAAGAGACCCCCGACGAAAGGGTGATGGCGACAGGAAGGGAATGTTGAGGGCTGAATTCAAAACTCAACACTTAAAACTTTCTCCCCTACTCCATCACTCCCTACCTCCCCATATTCCGCTTCAGCTCCTCCAGCTCCTGCTCCGTCTCCCACCGCTGGAACGATTCCTCTACTGGATCCATTGTGTTACGGCCAAAGTCTTCAAAGGGGGGCTTGGCCCAGCCTGTATCCCAACTGGTGGTGCGCTGAGCGGATCGTTGAGCTTGAGTTTCGGCGATTTTGGCTTTGAGTTCGCGGCGGCGATCGTGAATTTCTTTTTGCAGGTTGCGGGTTTGCTCAATCTGTTCTTTGACGCCTTTCATCTGGCCCCAGTATTGGTTGCCCTGGCGCAGCAGGGCCGCCTCACGCTCTTGGGCAGCTTTGACCAAGTCAAGGCGGTTCGCGGCCTGGGCGTTTTGAATGCGGCTATGCCAACGTTGAATGTCTTGGGCTGTCGAGAGAATGCTGTCTTCGAGCTGCTTTTCGCGGCGCTTGAGGTCGCCCAGCAGGTGAATGGCATCTTGCTCTTGGCCCCGCAATTGGTCTTCTAAGCCCCATAGCTCTAGGTGGGGGTTAGCTTTGAGAAACTCATCGAGTCGGGTTTCAAGAAATTTGCTCAGGTCTTCAAAAATGCCCATGGTGTGACTCCTGCCGCAACGCCTTGCCTTTCAGAATAGCGGGTTAGCGGTGCGGGCGCTCCTCTAGGTAGGCATAGCAACCCGGCGAACATCCAAGCAGGGCCGTAGTCAATCTGGTTAGCCAGGGTCACATTTCAAAAGACCTGTGAGTGCTCAGAAGCTTGAATCGGAAAAACAATTATTAGGTATTCTGGTAAAACGTTATCAAAGTAAAGATGAGGACAAAAAGTTAAGCATGATTAGTTGTTAACAGCTTATAGCTGAGCTTTAACTGCCTTCGAATTCATCAAGCCATGTGAGCCTAATAATTATGATGCTAGTAAGGTAAGATGCTCTGTAAACTTGAGGAAAGGTGACTATTTTTATTTCTCTTTTTTGTATTTGATGAAAGTATTTTGCAGGGGCAAGATTTAATATGGAATTGACTATAGCTCAGCAACCACCGATAGATATCAACTCTGCTGCGGAAGCTCCAGCTGTAGCGACCATTCCCGAGCTTGTCATTATCCTAATTATTCTGCTTCTGATCGCAACGGTTGTTGCCCTCATCAGCCAGCGATTACGCATTTCTTACGTGACGGGTTTGGTGCTGGCAGGTTTACCCATTACAGAGGTCTTTTCTCGTCGTATTGGGCTAGACCCGTCATTAGTTCTAAATCTCTTTCTGCCAATTTTAATTTTTGAAGCATCAATCAATACAGATATCAGTCGCCTCCGCAGCACGTTTAAACCGATTGCGCTGCTGGCTGGCCCAGGATCTATTCTTTCTTCGGCAATTATTGCGACTTTAGTAAGGTTTGGATTGGGGCTAGATTGGATTCCGGCCTTGCTGATTGGGGTCATTTTAGCAAACACAGATACTATCTCAATGATTGCGGTCTTCAAAGAGGTTCGCGCACCTTCTCGACTGAGTACTATCGTGGAGGGAGAAACGCTGTTTAACGACGCAGCCGCTTTAATCTCATTTAATTTACTCTTGGTCATCTACGCGACGGGTTCTCTTTCCCCCGTGCAAGGCATCCGAGAGGTGCTTGTCGTTACCTTGGGTGGAGCACTAGTCGGAGGCATCTTAGGCTATTTGAGCCTGCCAATATTTACCCGTTTAAATGACCCCTTAAGCAGCCTACTATTAACCGTTGCACTAGCCTTGGGTACGTTCCAGATTGGTCAATCTTTGGGAGTGTCAGGCGCAGTAGCCGTAGTTATTACAGGGCTTGTTTTTGGCAATCTTGGCCTGCCGCGCAGTTCGTCAGCCTCGGATCGCATCACGTTGCTGAGCTTTTGGGAATACGCTGGCTTTAGTGTTAACACATTTATTTTTCTGCTCATCGGTATTGAAATTAACCCGTTGATGCTATGGGAAATTTTACCCTCTATCTTGTTCGTTATTTTGGCCTATCAGCTAGGGCGAATTGTTTCGGTTTACTTATTGTTGGCGGGCCTGCGCTGGTTCGATCGCCCTATTCCTATGCGCTGGCAACATGTATTAGTTTTAGGAAATATTAAAGGCTCACTCTCAATGGCGCTAGCCGTTGCAGTTCCCTTAACCCTCACTGGGCGAGACACAATCATTGAGGTTGTATTTGGTGCTGTTCTATTTTCTCTAGTGATTCAGGGGTTAGCTTTGCCTTGGCTGGTCAAGAAGCTCAAGATTAGCCATGTTTCTGAGCTGATGCAGGAGACGGGGCAGTTACAAATTCAGTTGATTGCTGCTAAAGCAGCGCAATCGGAACTAGGAAGTTTATTAAAGTCAGGTGTGTTAACTAAAGCTGTTTATGAAGAGCTTTGGGCTTCATATCAAACACGTGTTGCAGAGGCTGAGAGGCAGCTGCGTACGCTGTCTGGTCAACGGCGATCGGGTGAATTAGGCGGCGATCGCAGTGGGTTAGATGCTATTCGACGACGACTGTTTTTGGCAGAAAAAGGAGCGGTTAGCGATGCGCTCCGCAAACGAATCGTTCCGGACGATTTAGTGCAGCCATATATCAAGAATCTGGATGAAAAACTTCTGGCTTTAGAAGACGACTAGCAACGAGAACCTGCAAGATCATTAACTAAAGTTGAACCGTTAGATATAGAAAACCCTAATAGCGTTATAGACGCAGGAACAGCAGCATGTATGTAATCATTGGTGGAGCTGGGCTGATTGGCTCAACTTTGGCTCAACGTTTGGTCAAGCTGGGCCATACCGTTGCCATAATCGACATTAATCCAATTGCCTGCACCTATGCTAGAGAGCAACTAGGGGTTATGGCTTTTGAAGGTAGTGCAGTTAGCACAGAAGTTCTAACTGAAGCTGGAATTCACCAAGCCAATATTGTCTGCGCGGCCCTACGCCACGATGCGCTCAATCTGGCTATTGTTTCCCTAGCTAGGCATTACCGAGTTCCGCATATTATCTCTCGCCTGCGACACCGTGATTTTGAACATCCTCTGCGCCATGCCGGTGCCAATCGGATTATTAGCACTGTGGATTTAGCTGTATCGACGATGGTTAACGCAGCTGAATATCCACAAATTGAATCGATGATGCACTTTGAACAAGGGCAAATAGAAGTATTGAAGTTGACTATTTCTGAGAACTGTAGCGTAGTCAATCACAGCATTGCCGAAATTGCCCAGGATGAACGATTCCCTAAGAGTTCGCTGATCATTGGTTATCAGCCTCATACTCATATGGATCTAGTCGTGCCAAATGGTACTACGGTGCTAGAGCCAAATTCTAAGATTTTGGTTGTTACAAAACCAGATAACCTACATGCGCTAATCGACTTTATTCAACCATTTTTAGAGCCACTTGATGTTTCAACCGAGCTAGATAAGCAGTAAGCTCAAAATCGATAAAGTCTATTAAATCAGCGCTAACCTGAGAGATGCGTAGCTGTCCTTCACGTCAAATCCTTCTTTAAAGAGTCGTTGCAGTTTTGGACTGCAAGAGAAGGGTTTTAGCAATGGGACGCGATCGCAGCCATTCACCTTTGCTTTATAGATTTTTGGGAGTTCGGCTCACAAACTTAGTAATTGGGCCAACGTTCGCAGCCTTGGGCGGGCAAACTTGCTGTAGGTGAGACATACAGACGTGCAACCCCCATCGTCGTCTCAGGTTTAAGGTTTTCTCTGCTATCACGCGATCGCACAGCCATATCATCGCCCTAGAGCTGCGATTGCGAGCGGCTAGAGTATGCCTATGGGCTAAACATCTACCCATCAGCGAGCATCTTGGCTATGAACAAAATTCATCTCTCTCGCCGGCTTCCCATCAAAACCATCAATGCCGACATCGACTCCTTCTACGGCCTCGGCAGCATAAGCGGCCCCATGCCTAACCGCACCGTCGCCGTTCCTGAGAGCATTGACGCGAATAGTGCAGCTATGGGCGCTAAGCAACAGCGCGAAACCGAAATCGCTGCTCTAGTCAAAGCTGCCGCCGATGTTGCCCGTCAGACCAAGG
This sequence comes from Leptolyngbya subtilissima AS-A7, assembly GCF_039962255.1. Classification (NCBI taxonomy): domain Bacteria; kingdom Bacillati; phylum Cyanobacteriota; class Cyanophyceae; order Leptolyngbyales; family Leptolyngbyaceae; genus Leptolyngbya; species Leptolyngbya subtilissima. Next base: position 316,792 of record NZ_JAMPKY010000005.1, read on the forward strand.
TTGAGTTGTGTAATGCCGTCATGGCTATGCAAGAGTCGTTGCGGGAGCAAACTGGCCACAACCCCCGCCAGCACTAGGCCATAGGTACCCGGAAAAGTGGGATGCGCTAGCCTACTTAGGCCCAAGCAGTTGCTAGAAGCGCTGACCAATGAAGATCGATCGCACTTCACCGTTGCGGCGAATCACCACTTCTTCGTTGGAGACCGACACCAGGCTCCAGCCGCTGCTGCCAATGCGCTCACCAATGTAGACCCGCTGGGAGACGCCACTAATTTCAAACAGGGCAGCCGAGCGATCGCCCAGTTCTAAAATGCCAACCAGGGCATGAATTGGGTTTGCCGCCACCGGAGCCTGGGAGGGCGCAGCGGGAGACACCGGAGACACTGGAGACGGCGCTCGCACCCCTGGCTGAGGTACCAGAACTGGCGCGCCCGGTGCGGGTCGTTGCTGAGCCGTTTGGTAGGGAATGTAAACCCGCTCGATCACGTTGACTGGGCCAGAGCCCAGGCTGCCTGCGGTGCCACCGGCTCCTAATGGCGGCAGCATGGGTGGTGTGGGAACTGCGACCCCGCCAGGAGCCTGACCGACAACGGTAGTGGTGCCCACTTCGCCCCGCTCAACCTTGCCCGAAATCACTTCTAGCGATCGCTGCAAGTAGGCCAAAAATTCTTCGTCAGACTGCTGTGCCGCCGTTTCGACAGACGATCGGCCTAGGGAAAAGCGATTGCCCTGCTGGCTAAACCACAGCAGCCCCCCTATGCCCAGCAGCGATAGGGCTGTGATACTCAACAACATGCGGTCAAACAGCTTGCCAAAACGAGTTTTGGTCGGGGCTGCCGGGGAGGCAGCGTTCGCATTGTCGGCGCGGAAGACGTCAAGATCGGTGCTTAAGGGAGCCAGGGGCGCGTCTGCCGCTGGAGGATCTACGGGCTCGGCAGTAGTTTCGACAAATGGGGCGATCGCCGTCGAGGCTGGCTCTGGTGCCGCCTCTACCGATGCCAAGGCATCTTCATCGCCGTCTAAAATTTTGTCAACGTCGTCAAACAGCTCGGTGATGAGGCTGTCAGCGTAGGTGGTCACCAGGGTGTCTGGATCGACTGGGGTCGGTTCCTCGGGCGGCAATGTGGCGGTGCTGCGAGATTCTTCCTGGCTCATAGGTCGATTTATCCTGGCGGTGGCAAAGGGAGAAACGGGCTGCCTGATGGTGATGTGGGAAGCTCAAACAGGCGTAGCTTAACGGCTTAAAGACGCTTTAGCTGACACTCCCCCGACGGTCTGATGAAGTTTACCCTAACTTGCCAAATCTTTCATCCACTTGAGAAGAAAGTTGGCGGGTGAGGAGTAAGGGGTAGGGGGTGAGGAGTGATGGGCTACTTCCGATTCCTCACGTTGCCTAGAACGGTTTTGCTGTGTGATTTTCTAGGTCAAATTCGTAGCGATCGCTAGAATTTATTGCCCCGTATAGGTTAAACGACACGGTGGGCTCGTCGCCTAGGGGTTCGATGCTGTGAATGGCGTTGGCGGTGAGGGCCACAATATCGCCGGGGTTAAGAACGATTTCATCGACTAGCTCTAGCTGGTCGGGGGAGTTGGATTGAGGGGCGCGTCGCCAGAAGCGGTTGCGCTCTTGGCCGCCCAGTAGCGCGACAATTCCCCAGGCTCCGTGGTTGTGAATGGTGGAGGCGTGCCCCGGCAACCAGGCCACCATCTGCACCGTAATCGGGAATTGGTGCTCGCGGTAGAGAAAGTTGACGCTCCAACTAGTTCTGGGGTCGGGAGTGTTGTACTCCATCTGCAGCCAGTAAGAGCTGACCAAGAGCTTGCGCACCAGGGGCGTGATCGCCTCTAGCCGACTGATGTCGTCGTGGAAGATGTCGAGAATGTCTTCTAGCTCGGTGAGAAACCGGTAGAGGCGATAGTAACGCCCTGGCTCTATCGTTTCGGGGTTGCCGAAGGATTTATAGGTGCCGTCATCGGCAACTAGCCAGTTGTGGTTGGCCATAGCTACTCAACACGCAGGCGGCGAGTTTCAACAACCATGCCGTCTTCGCGAATGACCACCGTCGATGCCCAGCGACTGTCGGGCTCGGCGGCGGCGGTGCCAACTTTGTAAAGCCCGCCAGAACTAAGAATGTCAAACACTACCGGGCGCGGCGCAAAAAAGTCTTCGGCGGTCACGCCTTCTTCGACGGCAACGCCCATCAGCGATCGCCCTTCCAGCGGCTCCACCACAATCGTGTCAAAGCTGTAGGACTGGCCTGGGGTAAGGGTAGTGGGTAGCTGCACTTGCAGGGTGGGCGGGTTGTCGCCCGACGCCAGGCGGCTGGTCTCGCTCAGGATTTCTTGGTAGGCAATCTTCCCATTCTCTAGGCGCTGGCGCGAAGTGGTATCGGCGGAGAGAGTGAGGGTGCGATCGGGGCGCGTTTGGGTGCCGGTGGCAGTGGTGCGGGTTTCGACGGTGTAGCTACCGGGCCCATTGGCCTGCCAGCTCAGCAGCTCAACGTCGTAGGTGAGGTCGGGATACTGCTGCCAAAGGGTTTCGAGGGTTTGGCGCAGCTGGGCATAGTCAAATCCGGTGTCGCTGTCAAAGCCCTCGCTGTAAAAGGCCATCACGGCATCGAGGTTGCGACTGCTTGCCGCCGTCTCTAAACCGGTTAACAGCTGCTGCACCTCAGCGGGGGCCGCCTGGGCTAAGACTGGCGTGTTCGCCTGGGTACCTGGAGCAAATGCCCCAGCGCCCCATAGCACCGCCGCCATCGACACGATTCCTAGACTCCACCGCCGCACTGCCGAGTTAGCCACGCTGAACCGCCTCATTAACCAAAAATACTCCGTCTACCTTATATCAGTTTCTTTACGACCGGCTACGTAGCCCAGCTGTCCCCTCTAGTACCAGCCTGTTTCATCTAAAACTGGATCCGTTTCTGGCCAAAGAAAAGAAAACTTAGGGCATAGATTCTGGACAGGAGTTGGTATAGTCTAGAGGCGTTTTTAGCGTCGAGGGTGTTCCCTTGTCTACATCTACCCAAGCGGCATCTCCCCGGCTGCTGGTGGCCGCCAGCGGCACGGGTGGGCACCTGTTCCCGGCAATCGCCACCGCCGAAGCCCTGCGCCAAGAGGGCTACACCATCGAGTGGCTAGGGGTGCCCGATCGCCTCGAAACCACCTTAGTGCCCAAAAACTTTCCGCTCCATACGGTGCGTATGGCAGGGTTTCAGGGCCGACCTGGTCTAGGCACGGTGAAGACGATAGGGCGGTTTGGCCAGGCAACGGTGCAGGTGCAGCGACTGCTCAAACAGGGAAATTTTGACGGAGTGTTTACCACTGGGGGCTACATTGCCGCCCCAGCGATTATTGCGGCGCGATCGCTCGGTCTGCCTGCGGTTCTGCACGAATCTAACGCGCTACCGGGCAAAGTCACTCGCTGGCTAAGCCCCTGGTGCACCACTGTGGCTCTGGGGTTTGAGGCCGCCCGTACTTATTTGCCTAAAGCTAAAACCGTAGTGGTGGGCACTCCTGTGCGGGACGAGTTTCTAACCCCAGAGCCACTCGTTCTCACCGATCCTGCTATTCCTGATGGGGTGCCGCTGATTGTGGTGGTGGGCGGTAGCCAAGGGGCGGTCGCCGTCAACCAGCTGGTGCGAGCCGCCGCCCCAGCCTGGATAGAAGCGGGTGCGTGGATTGTGCACCAAACCGGCAGCAATGACCCCGAAGCCGACAGCTACAGCCATCCTCACTACATTCATCGCCCCTTCTTTAGCGCCATGGCCGCCCTCATGCATCGGGCAACTCTGGCCATCGGGCGCTCTGGGGCGGGCACGCTTACGGAGCTGGCGATCTCTCGCACCCCCTCGATTCTGATTCCGTACCCGTTTGCGGCAGAAGACCACCAGACGGTCAATGCTAAAGCCTTTGTCGATGCCCACGCCGCTCTGATGTTGAACCAAGGCCAGATTGTCGCTCCAGAATTTCAGGCCCTGGTGCTTGATCTGCTGGCAGAGCCGCAACGGCTAGAGTCGATGGCAGCAGCAGCAGGGAGATTAGCCGCTGCTGATAGCGCCACAAAATTAGCCGATTTGATTCAGCAGATTGTGCTGAACCGCTAGATCATTCATGCAGCGGCAACGCTTTGTCTTGCCTATTTCTAGACGTGTGAATGTTTGTGAGGGCGATCGCTCTCACAAACTATGTGTAGATCTCACCATCTTGGACGCTGTTTAAGTTGAGGCTGTCTGCCTCTTCTAGCGCGGTTGATTGGCCTTGCAGGTGAGCTTCTAACAGCTTTAGGTTCCGCACGTTTGACTTGTAGAAGGCGTCAAACAAATCCCCCACCAGCGGCACGGTCCCGACTACGGCTTCTAGGCCGATATTCAAGACCATCTGCGCCAAAATGCTTCTAGGCAAGCGAAATCGGGCCGCCAAAACAATGATATAGGCCGACACTGCAGTAGCAATCAAATCACCTAGCCCAGGTACCAACCCAAGCACCGGATCCCAGCCTACTTTTATTCCCAAAACGGGGATTTTGAAGGCCGTGTCCATCAGTCGGCTGATGCGACGGATGCGGTTTAAGTTTCTGAGTTGGGCGGCGGTGTCAACGATATTCATAGGCTAATACTGCCAGCTACCACTGGTGGTTGTCTTACGTCGAAGGAAGGAAAAAGCACAGCGAATGCTCGGATCGCATTTAGCTCTGGGATCGCACCGCAGATGGATTTGCTTTCTGGGACGAACCTTCAGGCAAAAGATTGTTGCTCTTTTTGGCTAGGCCAAGTCGAACCCTATGCCTTAGCTAACCAAGATCAAACTTTGCATCGAGCTACTTGGCTAGCTGGGTGGCCTCTGAATGAGCAGCGGTCCGAGCCGTTAGCGGCTGGAGGCTAAAGCCAACGACCTGATGCCCACGGCAATAGAAACCTAGCTTGGGGCGTAGCTCAAAGGCAGGGGTAGTGTCCTTCTGCGCTTCGGCTTCGGTGTAGAGCCAGTAGCCCTGAGGCCCGGCAACAAGCTGCACCGGAGTCTCTTTTGTGCGCGAAATCAGCACGTGAGTAGGAGTAAACGTCATTGCAGTCTCCTTGGGTGCAATCGACCCTGAGTGAGTAGTAACTCTATGTAACGCCCTCTCAGAAAAAGCTGCGAGTCGGAGAGCCGAATCTCGTCGGGGAGGATCTCCCCATCCGCCGCAAGGCAAAGCTTCTTAAGGTGCCCAACGGTGCTTGGTGAACACCACGAATCCTGAAAGGCGTACTAAATTGTTAAACAGGGGTTACAAAACTTCATCTGCCCCTGGTCGTACCCCGTTTTCAGGTAGCTTTCATTTATGAAAGAATTCCACGCCAGCCAAACCCTGCGCCTGCGGGTGCCCAACGAGGCGATCCCCATTGAGCACTACCTGCGGCAGCCCCAGCGCTTAGTAAAGGCGATTACCGACCCGCGCCGCATTGAGGTGCTGGGCGATGGCCTGTATCGGCTGAGCCTGCGACCCCTACAGTTCTTTGGCATCAGCATTGAGCCTACCGCCGACCTGCGGGTTTGGAGCCTGGCCGACGGCACCTTGCGGCTAGAATCGGTGGCCTGCCGAGTCAAAGGCCCTGAATATCTCAGCTTTGTGAATGACTCCTTTGGCATGGCCTTGCAGGGCACCCTCACGCCCCAGCGTCAGGCTACCTACACCGAACTCCAAGGCCAAGCCGAACTGCAAATTCATCTAGAACTGCCGCCCCCGATTCGCTTTCTGCCAGCCTCGGTGCTCGATCGCACTGGTAAGACCTTTTTGAGCGGTATTCTCGGCACCATCAAGCATCGTATCGAGCGGCAGCTGGTGGAAGACTACCGCGCCTGGGTAGCCACAACCCACCGCCAGCCCCAGGGCAACGCTCAGGGAGCTATGCAGGGTCGCACGGTGCAGGGCTAGGGTGCAGGGTCAACTCAACGCGATCGCCCACTGTCAGCCCAAACTGCTGTTGGGCGCTGCCCTGGTTCACCGCCAGTTCCACAAAACCATGGCTGCCCACCAGCGCTAGCCCTTGCCCAGGAAGAACGTCCCCATAGGTCTGGCTGCCTGGAAGCGTCTGCTCCCCTATCGTTACGCTCCAGTCGCTAACGGTGACTGTGCTGGCTAGGAGAGTTGTAGCGGCATTGCCGAAGTGATCGATGTACTGAACTGCGCCTGTCCATCCCTTGGCTGTGGCTATCGGAGCCTGCAAAGGGAGGTTGATAAGGAATTGAGGATCGATCCTGGCGCCCAGGTTATCTAGCGGCACGCCGTTGGCTAAATGAGCCGCTGCTGGGGCAAAGATGTCGCGCCCATGGAAGGTGGTGCTGGGGTGGGGCGATCGCCAGTAGTCCACATTCGTCAGCTCTACTGCATTCAAAATGCCTTGATTCCTTGAGCGATCGCTCTGCCAAACGCCGCTGAGCACCCCATTGTCTGGTCCTACAAAAATGCCCTGAGAAGTCTGCACCGCCACCGCCTGCCGCTGAGTGCCTACCCCTGGATCGACCACTACTAAGTAAATCGTGCCCGGTGGCATGTAGGGATAAGCGCTGAGCAGGGTGAACCGCGCCGTATAGAGATCCTGCGGCGGCAGAGCGTGGGAGAGATCGATGAGCTGGGCTGTGGGAGCTATTGTGGCGATGACGCCTTTCATCACGCCCACGTAGCTGTCTTGAAGGCCGAAATCGGTGAGTAAGGCGATGGGCATAGGATCACAGTGGCAGGATAGCTACCGGCTATCTTGAAAGGCAACAGTTACGCTTTCGCTTCGTAGGCGCCCGATTTGCCTCCGGTTTTCTTCAGCAGGCGAATATTGCGGATCTCAATAGATTTTTCCAGCCCCTTAGCCATGTCGTAGAGGGTGAGGGCGGCAACGCTGGCGGCAGTGAGGGCCTCCATCTCGACCCCGGTTTCGGCCTTAATTTTGACCGTGGCCTGGATTTGGTAACCAGGCAGCGCTGCATCGGGGGTGATCTGCACCTCCACCTTTTGAATCGGCAAAGGGTGGCAGAGGGGAATCAGGTGAGCGGTCTGCTTGGCCGCCATAATGCCAGCGATGCGAGCAGTGGCCAGTACGTCGCCCTTGGGGGCGTTACCCGCCTCTATGGTGGACAGGGTCTCGGGCTGCATGACAACGGTAGCGACGGCGACGGCCTCGCGCACCGTCTGAGCTTTAGCGGCCACATCCACCATGTGGGCTTGGCCCTGGGCATCGAGATGGGTGAGTGCCGCCGAAGCCAAAGGATTTTTTGTCATGGGTTTAAACTGCGCAAAAGAATATGCTAATATCGAAAGCCTGCACGAGGGCGTGTAGCTCAGTGGACTAGAGCACGTGGCTACGGACCACGGTGTCGGGGGTTCGAATCCCTCCTCGCCCGTTTTAACTGAACAGCTAGAGCTTGACCAATTTGATTGTGACAAGCTCTAGCTGTTTGAGCTTCAAGGTTTAAGGTGTCCGGTTCAAGGCAGGTCGTCACCTGAAACCTTGAACCCTCTTTACCTGTCCCCTTTGCTACTCTCCAAACTATCCGGCGTTGCTGGAACTGGGATTGGGTAGGTCGATCGCATAGACATCTCGGCCATGCCCTAGGGCAAACCTGAGGGAGTGGGCCAGGTCTTTGCTGTTGGCGGTGGCAAAAACCACCAGGCCCACCATCGTCATCACCCCAGATAGGCCAAAAATTCCTCTATAGCCAAGCTGGTCGGCGATGGTGCCAAAGATGGGGCCAGCCAGGGCAATACCCACGTCAAAGCCGACCATGGCTAGGCCAAAGGTGCGACCACGATCGCTCGGGCTAGAGCGATCGCCCATCAGTGCCGCAATCATTGGAATCAGGGTGCCGCCCGCAAACCCCTGAACAAACCCTGCTAGCAAGAACATTGGCGCGCTGCGAGCCAGCCAAAACATGGCCATGCCCAAACTGTAGATCAGCAGGCTGGCAGTGATAAATCGCCCCCGTCCGTAGCGATCGGAGGCCCGACCAGCAATGAGACGCGACATAAAGCTTGCCAGGGCTGAAGCGGTGTAGATTAGGCCCACATTCAAATCCAGGCCTGCTTCCCGCACGTAGAGGGGCACAAAGGTACTCAGGGTGCCAAAGGCCAGCCCTACCAGCAGCAAAATGATTGCCGGGGTGCGCACTCGCCCGCTCCACAGCTGACCCCAAAACTCCTGCGAGCCAGCATTTTCTACAGTGCTGGGCGGTTGGTAGGGCTCATGTAGCCGCGCCACCAGCACTAAACCGACCATACCCAGCAGCCCCATCACCAAAAACGCGGTAGTAAACCCCGTCGCCTCGTAGAGAAAGCCGCCAAGGGCAGGCCCCAGGGCCAGACCAGTAGGGTTGACTAGGGTCATGTAACCAATCAGCTCACCTCGGTTCGCAGGGGGAGCTAGATCTAGCACCAGGGCGCTGTAGGCCACCACAAAAGCGGCAATGCTCAACCCGTGGAAGGCGCGAATGCCCATCATGGCCAGAATCGAGCTGTCCAATGTGATGTTGTACCCTGCCAGCGACAGCGGCACGATCGCACGGGGCAGAAACTGCACTAGCAGGTAGCCAAAGGGGGCGATCGCGATCGCTCCCAATCCCACTATCATCACCACCTTGCGGCCTCGCTCGTCGGCCAGGCGCGACAGGTAGGGCCGAGCCGCTAGCAACCCCACGGCAAAAGATGCCATCACGATGCCAATCTGCTGGCCGCTGCCCCCCAGAGTTTCAATAAATAGCGGTAGCGTTGGCAGTAAACCTGCTAACCCCGCCCAAAAACACAGCCCCGCCGCAAACAGCACTATCAGGTTGTTGCGCACTGCTGGGCTAAATGTTGAGAAAATAGTCAAACCGTCGGTCTCCGAGTAGAGTGCTGGGTGCTCAGCAGCGAGATTCGCCGCCTGGTCAGAACCACCGCGCCCTACTCTCCAATGTAAACAAATGTTGCAGCTATCGGCTATGGAACGTTCGGCCACCTTTGACCCCACGGGTCGCTACCGATACAGCCTCGGGCGGCGGTGGAGCGCGGGCCCCACCCTAGCCATCATCATGCTCAACCCCAGCCAGGCCGACAGTAGCGTAGACGACCCCACTATTCGTCGCTGCATTGGCTTAGCCCAAGGCTGGGGCTTTGGGGCGATCGCTGTAGTCAACCTATTCGCCTACCGCAGCCCTCACCCCAAGACCCTACGCCAAGCCAAGGATCCCATCGGCCCTGAGAACGATGCCGCTCTGAGCACAGCCGAGCATCAGGCCGACCAGATTTTGCTGGCCTGGGGAAACTGGGGGAACTGGTTAGGGCGCGATCGCACCGTCCTCACCCTGCTAACCCCCTTTCACCCTCAGTGCCGCTGCCTAGGCCACAACCGCACCGGCCAACCCCGCCATCCCCTCTATGTACCCCGTTTTACAGCCCTACAAGCCTGGGCCTCTCCACAGCCAGACGAACTTAAAACTGTCTCGCCCCTCAATTTCTAGCTCAGATGGATCCCTATCCGAATCACTTCACCTGCCCACTCATCCACCCATCCACCCACCTACTCTCCTACCTCTGCCGCCCCGGCTCCTGATACACCCCGTAAGCCGCCACAATCCCCAGCAGAAAGCCAAACAAATGCCCCCACCAGGCCACCATCGGCTGAGTTGGGAACATGCCAAAAATAAAATAGCTGTAGTTAATCAGCACAAACATCGAAATCAGCAGCGGCACTACCCGACGCTCCAGCCAGCCAATGCAGAGCAAATAGCCAAACAGGGTGTACACCACGCCACTCAACCCATGCACGCTGCTGGGGCCGAGCAGCCAGGCCACCACGCCACCTCCTAGCCAGCCCACCAGCAGGGTAATCCAGTAGTCGCGACGGCTTTTGGCCAAAATCAACCAGCTAAAAATGAGGAATCCGATGGTGTTGCCAATCAGGTGGGCAAACCCCGAGTGAGAGATGGCCGACAAAAAAATGCCTGGTATGCCCTCAATGCTGCGGGGGTGCAGAGGCAGATTCCATCGACCACCAAACACCACCTGATCAATCATCTCCTGCGCCCAAGGAATGGCCACAAGATACACCGGCAACAGCGCGTTGCCCTTTAGCCGTTGCATCCAAGGCTGGGGTGCTGGGGCTGGTTTGTCGGTGGAGTGTCGGGTAGCTGGAGGCGCAGCGGTGTTGAGTTCTGCCTCTAGCTTTTTGAGTTTGGCCTGTAGATCTGCGTCGTCCAAAGAGTTTGCCTGGCTGGATTTGGGACTATAGCCAGGGTAGCTTTTTCGTTTCCCCATTGCCCAGTGCCAGGGACCAAAGGCCAACAAGGGTCACAGCTTGGGCACAGCAACGGGGGGTTAAGCTGCTGATAGGGGTTATGCCCCAAAGGCTAAACCCTTATGGGCAAACAACGGGCCATGCTGGGATCGAACCAGCGACCGACCGCTTAGAAGGCGGTTGCTCTATCCGCTGAGCTAATGGCCCTAACGTAATCACTTTACATTTTATGGGGTATAGGTCGCTCTCAGGGCAGACTAGGGCGAATAGAATATTGAAAAAACAGCGGCAAATGCTGCCAGGGCGGTGAGTGCCGCTAAAATAAGTCACTCACTTTATAAAACTCACTGTTTTCGAGGGGTTGCCAAACTTTATCCCATCACGATGACGCAGTAATAAGGGTGCGGTTTACCGTTGCAGCCGCCGCCTACTGCAGGTATTCACCTCAGTTAGGAGTCAGCAGGCCATAACATGTTTATCCTCAAGCGGCAGGATGTTGACATCAAAACGATGCACCATCCTCAAAAAGATCAGCAAATTCCAATTTTGTCGTACCAGGGGCAAACCTTTCGGCTGCTGAGTGTGTTTACCGCCGCCCAGGAAGACGACGCTAGGGCACTGTGGCGCGACCTGACCGACAACCGGGGTAAGGCCTGTGTGCTGCTCGAAGAACCCGATCGCTTCAGCATCTGGGGCAAAATTCGCCTCGACCAGTTTGATGACGCTGGCCCTGATACAGGCACCCCGCCAGCGGAGGCCACCTACATCAAAGCCTGCCTGCTGATGCTCCAAGTGCTGTACATGGATGTGGAAGATCTGTTGGGGGCCAAGCAGGCGCGCCAATTTGAGGGTGACATTAGCAAGGTGTTTGCCGCCTGGAAGTTTCCCCAAGCGGTGACTCCCGATGCAGTCAAGAACTTGCTAACTGTAGACCCGTTGGCGATGCCGCAGTTGCCGCCCTGGCAAGATCACCATCTGCAACGTCTGTTAGAAGAAACCCACCGGATGGGCAAGGATTACTTTGGCAACGCCAATTTTGCCGATCGCGCCCTAGAGGCAGTCGAAGACCTAACCGCTAATGAACAGGCTCTGTTTCGGCGGTGGTTACAGCAGTCGCCAGGGGGCAAGAGCTGGATTTAGGGTGGGCAAGGCTTTCTGGCTTGGTCGCGGGTGACCTCGCAGGAGTTTAAGAATTATTGCTCTGCAAGACTAATTAGGACGATTCTGCCAGGCTGACGGCGCAAGGCAGTGGGGAGTCGGTACAATTCAGGCGTTGCGCCAGGTCCAGTTTAGGGTCAGGCGATCGCTGCGATAGTGAAGACCTTCCCTTAGGGACAGCCGCAGTTTTCTCGTTGGCATGGATGCCGTTGAGTTCCGTTAGGAGTGAACCTTTGAGCAAGTCATCAACCCCGTCATCTGCTAGTTCCTCGTCTACCCCGCTGTTGGTGGGGGCCTGCATCGCTTGGGGCGTGGCTACCCTGCTGTTCTTTCTGCTATTTACCGCTCCGGGGGAAGATGGTGCCCAACCTGGTTGGTTTGTGCTGGGCATTAACTTGCTAGAAACCGGCGCGTTTTTTCTCGCCTCGCTGCTGTGCTTCCGCAACTGGCGCAGTACTCAAATTGTCAGTGGGCGCAACGTCTGGTTTTGGATTGGCCTAGGGCTGTTGTCCTACGTCTTTGGCAACATTTTCTTTTTCCTCTGGGGCAACGTTTGGGGTCTAGATCCGGCGGTGTCGCTGGGCGACTTTTTCTATATCTTTAGCTATATCTTTCTGGCCGCCGGCATGTTTAAGGCGGTGCTGCCCCGACGCTTAAATCTGGAGTTCTCTCAATGGTTGATTGTGGTCGGCATTGGGCTGGGCGGCATTCTGCTGACGATTTTTGTCAACCTGGCAGCGGCAGAGGCGGCAGTAGTGCCCCCAGCCCCAGCCCCAGCATTCTATTTGGCTCAGGAAGTACCTCCGGCCGCGCCTGAGGTGGTGCCCCCAGCGGTGCCAGAGCCTGTCACCGAAGCTTCATCGGCCCCCGGCTGGGTACTTCAGCTTGATGCGATCCTTGAACCCCTAGAGGCTGGGGTGGGCCTGTTGTATCAAATTGGCGACATTGTGCTGCTGATTATTGCCGGCACCCTGCTGGTGGCTTTTTGGGGTGGGCGCTACTCCCAGTCGTGGAAGCTGATTGCGATCGCCGCCTTCTGTCTTTACATCGCCGATACGTTTTATGCCTACGCCGTCAACACGGACACCTACGTAGAAGGCAGTCTGTGGGAAGTCTTCTGGACGTTTTCGGCGGTGTTTTTTGGCTTGGGAGCAGTAGTTGAGAACGCTGTTTCTGTGAATTCCCGGCGGAGCCCGCGACGGCGGCGGGGGTAAGGCGCTCTAGAATGTTAGATGGCATTGTTACGGAACCCATGGCATGGCACCCAAAAAGCTGACCGAGGCTGACAAGACTTCTATCTTGAGCCTGTATCGCCAGCCCCAAGAGACCACATCAACCCTAGCGGAACGCTACGGGGTAAGTAACAGCACCATTAGCAGATTGCTCAAAGCCAGTCTGCCTGAAGACGAGTACAGCATCTTAATTCAGCAAAAGCGAGGCACCACCGATAAGACAATCGTTGTAGACACCGCTGTGGCCGCAGTAGAGCCCACTGTTCCTGCTGTAGTTGAAGCAGAGCCTGCTGTAGTTGAGCCAGAGCCTGCTGTAGTTGAAGCAGAGCCTGTTGCCGTAGACGCGAAGCCTTCCCCTAAGCCCAAAACCAAGCCTCGCAGCAAGAGAGCCGCTGAAGTGCTGCCCGAGGCGGCGCCGACTGAGCCCACAGCCCTGCCCATAGCTGAGCCGATCGCAGAAGAGGTAATCGCTAGCGAGGTTAAACCCCTACGCAAGCGCCGATCGCGAGCGGTGGAAGAGCCCGTGGCAGAGTTCGTAGATGCACCTGCCGAAACGATGGCAGCTTTGCCCACAGTAGACCCTGAGCCCGCCCAACTCTCGCTACCAGATCCGGTTCCAGAAAAACCGGCCCGGCCCGTGCTGAAGTCGGCTCAGACTGTCCTCGCTGAGGCCCAAGCCGCCGCCCCTGAAATCGAACCGGCTGAAGTCCTTGACGTCGCCGAGGCCCTTGAGGATGACTGGGATGACGACACCGTTGGCCTAGACGACGACTACGATGACGACGATGACGACGATGACGACAACGTCTATCCTTGGGACAGTGGTAATGGCGCTGCCGCTAACCTCGAAACCCTAGAAATTTTTCCTCTCACGGCGGCGGCTCTGCCGCCCCTGTGCTACGTCGTTGTAGAGCGCACCTCGTCGGAGCTGGTCGTGTTGCCCCTACGCACCTTCGCGGAGCTGGGCCAAATTCCCGAAGAAGAAGGAGATGCCCGCACGCTGCCGGTGTTTGAGAACCACAATGTGGCCCGTCGCTTTTCGCGCCGAAACCAGCGGGTGGTCAAAGTGCCCGATGGCAGTCTGCTGCAAACCACCAGTTCCTATCTGCAGGCGAAAGGCATCACCCGATTGTTTATTGATGGGCAGGTGTTTTCCCTAGGTCAAGACTCCGTAGAGCCTGTGCTCCCTGTTGGAGACGATTGACCGATCCACAGGCTAGGCAACAGGCCGCTTAAAGGTTAGCGCTAACCCGGCGCATTTCCTGCAATCTCCCCATACACTGGGTCTACTGGCGTTTAACCCTGGGGAAACATGGATGTACTGCTGCACATTGCCATTGGCATTGGCCTCAGCACCGCCGCCGGGTTTAGAGTTTTGGTGCCGTTTTTGGTGGCGGGGATGGCTTCCCAACAGGGCTATCTAACCCTGTCCCCTAACATGGCCTGGATGGGAACAACCCCGGCTATTTTGGCCTTTGCCGCCGCTACAGCCCTAGAGGTGCTGATTTATTTTGTGCCAGTCGTCGATAATTTAATGGATGCAGTGGAGCTGCCAGCAGCGGCGATCGCAGGCACCATACTCACGGCTGCCGTCACAGGTGGCGACATGAACCCCTTTTTGCAGTGGAGCTTGGCCCTGATTGCCGGTGGCGGCGTGGCCAGCAGCACCCAGGCGTTTACGGGCTTAGCTCGGCTAGCTTCCACAGCGGCGGGTGGCCCGGTAGGCAACATCGCGGTTTCGACGACCGAGCTGGCCAGCTCGACTATCCTTTCGGTACTGGCGATCGCAGTACCGATTCTGGTACTGCTGGTAGTAGGTATGCTGCTGTACCTAGTGTTTCGACGGCGAGGCCGCAAGCAACGGGTTTCCTAAACCCTTTGCCCACTAGCTCAGCCACCCTGCCCAACCTTATCCCTATGGGAATCGTCTTGAGCTATGGCTAAAAAAAACACCATCACTCACGCTAAAAAAGCCTTTAAGCATCAATTCGACGCCATGGTGCCGTTGATTTTATCGGAATGGCCTCAATTAACTGAAGATAATCTGCTGGCCACCAAAGGTGACCTAGAGCTGGCCGTGGATTATATCAGCAGCGAAATGGATAATACCAAAACCCGCATTCGCCGCCATCTGAACGAGCTAGCTGACCTGGTCGAAGTGGATCCACCGGTTTTGAGCAATGTCTCTCGCAAGTCTTCCGTCAATGGAATATCGTCTGCCCTAAAATCTACTGTCCTAGACGCTACTGAGCCCTTGGGGGTAAGTAAAACCAGCATTGACAATCTGCTCGATGACCTCGAATCGCGCACCGAAAACCTAATCCAAGAGCTGAAGGCCGAAATGCTCCCCGAGCTTGAGAAACGCGCTCGCAGCAACCTGGGGCAAAGCCTGCTAATCGCCCTAGGCCTTGGCTTTGTGTTGGGTCTGATTTTAGGGGGTAAGCGTGGCTAGCTCTGACTCCACCTTTGACCAAATTGAAGGCTACTTTCGACGGCTGTGGCGTCTGATGATGGTGCTAGTCGATACTCACCTCAATGTGGCGGTGCAAGAAGCTAACTACGAAAGCCGACGGCTGATCAGCGGGTTTATTCTGCTGGGCATCGGCATCGGTCTGGTTACCACAGCGGTTGTGCTCGGCATCGTCGCCAGCGTGGCGTTTGCTCAGTCTCTAGGGCTGAGCTGGCTTCAGGCGATCGGGGCCGTAGCTGGGGTCAATCTGCTGCTGGGACTGATATTTCTTACCCTGGGGCGGCTGCGGCTGAGCGGGCCGCTGATGATTCAGACCCAGGCTCGCCTCTCGCGATCGATCGCATTGCTAAAGGCCAAAGAGTAATTAGAGCAGTAAGTGGCCTGCAATAAAGAACTTTGCGACCAATGCCAGACAATACTCAGGCAAGACGCTTAGCTCTGCTTTACCATCTTTTGCAGCAGTCCCAACACCTGCTCCATACTTCCCTGAAGGGATCTAATCTCTAGCTCGATGCGATCGAGCCTCTCCAAGACCTGGTTAGGGTCAGAATTCGGAATCCAAGTTTCGCTGCTGCCAGAAATCTCGTTGGCCTCATTCAGTCTTGCTGCCAGAGAATCCCAGCTATTCGCCTTAATATCGAAATGAGCCTTAGCGGCTTTGAGAGTCTTAAATTCTTGCTTTAAATCCGCAACTTCATAAGTGGTTGGAGCCTCGCTCTGATTCCTTTGACTCAAATCCTCTTCGACCATCTCTACTACCTCACCAATAAGCCGATCATGGTTCTGGGCTATCTGAGCTGCTGCACCCAGTATCCGAGAGGTAGCTTTGATCTGCGTATCCGTTTCCTGCCGTAACGTTTCGGCAATGTTGCGGAGGCGATCGCCCAGGGTCGCAGGTTGTGAAGCCGGAATTATTGAAGCTGAATCGTTGCTCATGGATTACCTGTTCTTTACTCCGCCAGGATTTCCCTAACAGCAGTCCATATCCGCTGAAACTTTTGCAGCATTCCTACTGGATTATTGGCCACCTCACCATCAACTGAATCTACTAACCTCTGAATTCGATCCATCCGGGATGCTACATCTTCCAAGCTCTGAATAGCTTGCTCCTTTTTGGTCAGCGACTCGCGCAGGACGATCGCCATTTGGCCAATCTCTTCCTTCAACCGCTCGTTTTCCCGCTTGCGTCGGGTCTCCCATCCTTTAATTCCTGCCTTAGAACGCCGCTCAAATTTCAGCTCTTGCTCAACCTGCTTGTACAGCGCCAGGTAGTTCTGAGACTCTTGGTGAGCTTCGTTGTACTTGACCTCAAGCTCGCTACTTTTGCCTTTCTCCTCGGTATAAAGCGTCAGATACGAACTCGCCTGCTCTTGGGTTTCCCGAAAGAGAACAATCGTCGATTGCAGCTTTTCCCCTTGCTCTCGATAAAGCGTTTGGCTTTCCTCTAGCTGTCGCTCTTTCTCGACAACTTGATCCTTAGCCTCATCCCGTTGCGATCGCACGTTAATGAGAATCTGCCGAAGCTCGTTGTACGGTATCGGCTCAGCCCGCTTCGCCTGCGGGTGCTGAATCGCGTTGTCGTCGTTTGAATTACGTCTGTCGGCCCGTCGCATTCCCGGCATTTATAGACACCCTTCCCACGGCTGTATTAACCTCTTCCTGTTGAGAATGCCCCTGTCCGGAAGCTGAAGACCAAAACAGCAGCCCTAATCTTGCTGGGTTGAAAATTGGCGTGCTCCGATCGCCGCCAGCACCCCTGCCACCGCTAGCAAAATGGGGATTGAGTACCAGGGAAATTCGCCCAGGGGCTTGTAGGCGGCTGCCCGTAGGCCAATGGTGGTGTAGGTCAGCGGCAGCAGGTAAACGATCGCCTTCAATGCTACAGGCAGCGTGCCGGGGTCAAAGAACGTGCCGCCTAAAAACGACATCGGCACAATCAAAAAGTTGTTGAACAGGCCAACGCTTTCGAGGGATTTTACGTTGAGCCCGACAATGACTCCCAAACCGGCGAACACGGCACAGTTAAGCACCACCAGCAGCAAAAACAGGGGATTCACAAAGCTCCAAAACCGCCCGGTGAAGAGAATTGCCACCAGGATCACCGAGCCTGCCGTCATCATCCCGCGCACGATGCCTGCCAGCATTTTGCCCAGGTGCAGCGCTAGGGGGTGCACCGGGTAGAGCAGCATTTCCTCAAAGGTCTTGGTGAACAGGCGATCGCCGCAGATCGAAAACGTGGTGCCACCAAAGCTAATCACCATCGACGACAGCGCCACCATACCCGGCAAAATAAACTCTAGATAGTTCTCGCCTGCTGAGGGAGTAGTCACCTGGTCGATGGCGCTGCCCAGGCCCAAGCCAAAGGCCAGGATGTAGATCAGCGGTGACACCAGCCCCGATGCTGCCACCTGTGGGATGCGCACCCGCAAATCGAGCCAGTCGCCCCAGAACACGGTGAGCATATCAACCCAGAGGGTCCGTAGAGGCAGAGCCTCGACCTGACGCAGGCGAGGACGGGAAAGAATATTGGTCACGACATCATTTGCAACGCTTCTTAATAGTCTAAGGCGTAGGGGTATTCTCGCCAGATCGACCGGCTATTGGTCGCCAGGAGCTTTATGGTAAGAGGCGGCGATGTCGAATTAGACCCTCCCTAGGGGTTAAAAAGTTCATCCTCATTGCCAACCCACCACTCTCCCAAGCCCATCAGCTCCTTGTGCAGAGCCTGGAGCTCTTCCATGTAGAGTTCAGGGGGAGTGGTGTCTTTGCGCTCTTCTAGCTTTTTCAAACGCAGCAGCACCAACAGCCAGGGTTTAGAGATGCCATCTCTGGCTTCTATGAATTGGGCAAGCTCGCGACTGTCCATTGTTAACCTGCGGCTGAGGGTATGAATTACTGTAACAGCGGTGCCAACGGTCTGCCTGACCCGCTCTACAGCCAGGGTTGTATACATCTATTGCGTTAGAGACATGAAAAGTTAGATTAGGTTGTGGGCTGATCCCCAGATTTTTAGCATGGAGATGTGCGGCGCGTTGGCGAAGCCTGATCTGGGCAAGATCGCCGGTCTCCAGCTACTTAGAAATTTCAGCAGTCCTTACGAGTGGAGCGTTTCGGTCGCACAGCCTTTGCGAGTACTTCTTTGAGGTGGCGACATGGTAGCTACGTCTGTAGTTCAACATTCTTTGGTGCAGCGTGATCAACAGTTGGTGCTCTGGCTCGACCAGGTGCGGCTAGAGGATGTGCACCTTGTGGGCGGCAAAAATGCCTCCCTGGGAGAAATGATTCAGCAGCTTACGCCCAAGGGCGTAAGAGTGCCAACAGGGTTTGCCACCACCTCCTACGCCTACCGCTACTTCATTGAGAAAACCGGGCTCGATGCCCAACTGCGGCAGGTGCTGGGTGGCTTTGACGTCAATGATGTGAGCGAGCTGCGGCGACGGGGCAGAAAGGCGCGATCGCTCATTCTCAACGCCACCTTCCCCGACGACCTGAAGGCTGCCATTCTCACGGCTTACCACCAGATGTGTGAGGAGGCAGGGCAGAGCCTTTGCTTTGGCGATGAGTCCTGCCTGCAAGACCACGCCTACACTGAGGTTGATGTGGCTGTGCGCTCTAGCGCCACCGCCGAAGATTTGCCCGACGCCAGCTTTGCGGGCCAGCAAGAGACCTACCTGAACGTCTACGGCGACCAGGCGGTGCTAATTGCCTGCAAGAAATGCTACGCCTCGCTGTTTACCGATCGCGCCATTTCCTATCGCACCACCAAACACTTTGACCACTTTGATGTGGCGCTATCGGTGTGCATTCAGCGCATGGTGCGCTCCGATCTCGCCACCTCGGGGGTGATGTTCTCCATCGATACTGAGACCGGCTTCCAAAACGCGGTGCTGCTGACCGCCGCCTACGGTTTGGGCGAAAATGTGGTGCAGGGTACCGTCAACCCTGACGAATATGTGGTGTTTAAGCCCACCCTCAAATCTGGCCACAAACCTATTCTCAGCAAGCGCCTGGGCACCAAAGCCCTGCGCATGGTCTACAACACCACCGGCACCGAGCTGACCAAAAACGAGCCGGTGCCCCTAGCCGACCAAGAGCGTTTTGCCATCGAAGAAGACGACATTCTTCAGCTTGCCCAATGGGCCTGCACCATCGAAGAGCACTACAGCCAGCTGCGCGGTGTCCACAGTCCCATGGATATTGAGTGGGCCAAGGATGGCCACACGGGGGAGCTATTTATCGTGCAGGCCCGGCCTGAGACGGTGCAATCGCAGAAATCTCAGAATGAGCTGCGATCATACATTCTCGACGTGCCCGAGGGTGTGGAACCGGTGGCCCGAGGGCGCGCCGTGGGCGATCTGATTGGCCAAGGCGAGGCCTGCGTGATTTTAGAGGTGTCCCAAATTGCCGAGTTCCGTCCTGGGGAAGTGCTGGTCACGGCCCGTACTGACCCCGACTGGGAGCCAATTATGAAGCAGGCCAGTGCGATCGTCACTGACCAGGGCGGGCGTACCTGCCACGCCGCCATCATTGCGCGGGAGCTGGGTATTCCGGCGATCGTCGGCTGCGACAATGCCACCCAAATGCTCAAGATGGGTGATTTCGTCACTGTCTCCTGCGCCGAGGGCGAGGAAGGGGTGATCTACCGAGGCGAGCTGCCCTTTAGGGTCGAAACCACCAAGCTCGATAGCCTACCCGAAACCCGCACTAAGATCATGATGAACGTGGGCAACCCCGAGAAGGCCTTTACCCTAGCCGCCCTGCCCAACGACGGTGTTGGCCTAGCCCGGCTAGAATTTATCATCGCCAACCACATTAAAGTGCACCCGCTGGCCCTGCTCAACTTTGACAGCCTCGCCAACGGGTCTGAAAAGCGTGAGATTCAGCAGTTGACGGCTCATTATGACCACAAACCCGACTATTTCGTCGATAAGCTGGCCCAGGGCGTAGGCACCCTGGCTGCCGCCTTTTATCCCAAATCTGTTGTTGTCCGTCTATCCGACTTTAAGAGCAACGAGTATGCCCACCTGCTGGGTGGCAGCACCTTCGAACCTGATGAAGAAAACCCGATGCTGGGCTGGCGCGGTGCCTCCCGTTACTACGACGAGCGCTACCGCGACGGCTTTGCCCTCGAGTGCCAGGCCCTCAAGCGGGTGCGTGACGACATGGGCCTCACCAACGTGATTTTGATGGTGCCCTTCTGCCGCACCCCTGAAGAGGGTCGTCGGGTGCTTGAGGAAATGGCCCAGCACGGCCTGGTGCGTGGCGAAAATGATCTGAAGGTCTACGTGATGTGCGAACTGCCCAATAACGTAATCTTGGCCGACGAGTTCAGCCAGGTGTTCGATGGCTTTTCCATTGGCTCGAACGACCTCACGCAGCTTACCCTGGGGATCGATCGCGACTCGGCCCTGGTGGCCCATCTGTTCGACGAGCGCAGCACCGGGGTCAAGCGCATGGTGAAGATGGCGATTCAAACCGCTAAGGAGCACGGCCGCAAAATTGGCATTTGTGGTCAGGGCCCCAGCGACTACCCCGAGTTTGCCCGCTTCCTAGTAGAGCAGGGCATCGACTCCATCAGCCTCAACCCAGACACGGTGATCAAAACCCGCCTAGAGATCGCCGACATGGAGCAGCAAATAGGTTGAGAATGGCTACAACTCCCAGGGATATTTCAAAACCTGGAAAGTTTGAGCCTAAAGGATTGCTTCACGGGTGTTCGTAGTTTTGTGGGATAGCCCTCTTGGTCGTTCGGTCAGGACAGGCAGGAGCCTATTCCACAAAACCTAACGGCATTTGGCTAATCCGCTGATGAAAATTTAGGCAAGACTCTGATCAGTCTCGAAGTCTTTGAGTCCTGTGGGGTCATCGCTCGGGTCGAACGGTTTAGAGAAGAGCGTACTTTTGTGTGATTGGCGGCGAATAATTCTAAGCAGCTTAAGCAGTTAAGGACTGTAGCTGCTATGTACGATCTTGGCTTTCGTGAAAAGACTCAGTCAGAGTCATTTGGAAAAATCTTAATCAATCATTTGTACGATTAATCCTGAGATAGAGCCTTCTAGAAAAAGTAACCCTTATGCTGTAAAGCAAAGAGTTTGAGCGATCGCTTGCTCTGCCAAATTGCAGGTCAAAACCGATTATTTTGTCATTGCTTCATCACTGCGATCGTAGTCATTCTCTCCTCTAGATTATGAGTAGGAACAAATGAATCAGGTTAAGCCAGTTATCGTTGTTCACGGTGGAGCTAAAACCATTTCAAAAGACAAACTGGAAGCAAATCACGCTGGGTGTCGAGCAGCAGTAGAGGCGGGGTGGAAGATACTTCGTAGCGGTGGTAGTGCAGCTGCAGCCGTTGAAGCTGCTATTCAGGTATTAGAGTCTGACCAAACATTCAATGCCGGCTTCGGTTCAACCATGAACAGTGAAGGCGAAGTCGAAGACGATGCCGCCATGATGGATGGAGCAACGTTAGATTGGGGAGCCGTTGCAGCCGTGCAGGGAGTTCGTCATCCCATCTCCGTTGCCCGCAAGATTATGGAAGACAAGCCTCGATTCCTAGTGGCTGAAAGTGGTGAACGATTTGCCCTCGAGCACGGGCTAGAGGTGTGTGATAAAGATGACCTGGTCAGCGAAGAACAGTATCAGGAATGGAAAGAAGAAGCTAACGTCTTAGATCGTCCAAATACTGTGGGCTGTGTGGCACTTGACAGCAGTGGCAATCTTGCTGCAGGTACTTCCACAGGTGGTACGACTGGCCAATCCCAAGGACGTGTGGGCGATTCTGCTTTAGTTGGCGCTGGTTTATATGCGGATAATCAACTGGGAGCTTGCTCAACTACTGGGGATGGCGAATCAATTATTCCGGTGGTACTTGCGAAGACGGCAATCGATGCCTTAGCTGAAGAAACTCATCCAGACCAAGCAGCCCAACACGCGATCAACACCCTCAAAGCTCGTGTAAAAGGTGAGGCAGGCTGTATCTTGCTTGATAGCCAGGGACGCATCGGGTGGGCATACAACTCAGACAATATGGCGGTTGCCTACATGACTGAAGCTTTGCAGCAGCCAGCCGTTTTTACCCAAAAGGAATAATTATTTGCGATCGCTTAAACTGCTATGGTTTCTCAAACTGAATTTAAATTCTTTCAGGGCAATTCTTTTTCTGATCTTTTCGCTCAGGATATCGAAAACGAATCATGTGCCTTGATCTTGAATTATCCTGCAACTGCAAAGTGGGCTGCTTATCCCAACGTTCAGAAGTATTTTCTGCAGGATGGTAGCAGTGAAGCTACTAAAACCTCGTTTGACAAAATTTGCCAGAAAGAACCCTGGAAAAATTTAGCTGTACTGGGAGATACGCTTCCTGGGGTAGTCATTAGCCCACCGCAGAACCTCTTAATGCAATATTGGCAGGAGCATCTTGGATTTCGCAATTTCCAACTAGAGATGATGGATTGCTCAACGTATCTAGATGACTTTAACCAAAGCAACCACCTCAGCCAAGCAATTACGCTTTTTCCGTTTGATCGATTGCTGCCCGAAAAACATGCCGTCCATCCCGATACGCATTATCGCTTGTTAAGCAAAGCCACCCTCGCCGAGTTAGGGGTGCTCTGCCCAATTTATCAAACCTATGATTTAAGTCAGGTTGATTTAAATCAAATTCAGCTTCCTTCAGAGTATCCCTACCTAATTAAGACATCACATGGTCTTTCGGGCGAGGGTACCTATATTATCCGCAGCAAAAGCGATCTCAACTACTGCTTAGAAGAACTCAAGAAGTATAAGAGGATCAATTTATTAGAAACCATCATTGTTTCGGAGTTTGTTAAACATGAAGTTGGTAACTACTGTGTGCAATTCTATATTAATAAAGCTGGAGAGGTGACTCTAATTGGTGTGACACAGCAGTTAGTAAGTCCCGAAGGAAACTATTTAGGTGGGTTGGTTGATTACACAGATGACTTGAGTAAATTCTTTCAAATGATTTTGGCGGTGGGACAATATGCCCATCGATTAGGATATTTTGGTGTTATTGGTTTTGATGTTTTGGAAGACAGGAATGGCAAACTTTATGCGATCGACGCTAATTTTCGCATCAACGGCTCTACGCCGCTTTGTATCCAGCGTCAGTTGTTGCTGAAGCACGGTAAGGCGATCGCAAAATATTCGAGCGATTATCGGATGGAAGGAACGCTTGATTCAATTTTGCTCACACTGAAGTCAGAGCTAGAGCGCAAGGATTTTCTCATCTTATCGGCGTTAGAGAAGGTGAAGTACGGCAAAATCTACACCGAAATCTACGGCATTGTGACAGGAAAAAGCTTACAAGATATGCAACAGATCGAACAGAGCTTGCACAGCAAAGGCTTGCATTTGACGAGCTAATACACAGAGAGTACAGGGCGTGGTTAGGGTTGAGTGAGGTTCCAAAAACGCCCGTGTAGCTGACCGTTTGAGATTAATTTGATCACACCAGGCCTATGCTACCCCGGCAAACATGGCTTCGTAGGGCTGAGGATTGGCATTGTCTTGGGCAACAATTTCCACAATCTTGTTGCGCGACTGAGGCTGGTACAGTGCTTCTACACAGACCTCAGCTACCTTTGACCGGGGCACGCTGCCCTCAGACAGCGTGTCTGCCGAGGCCATAACTATGGGGCGGGTGTCGGCATCATCATCCTTAAGGCCACCGGGGCGAACGATGGTGTAGGTGAGACCGCTGGCTTGCAGGTAGGCCTCAGCCTGATGCTTCCAGTAAAGAATGAGAAAGAACAAATTGAGGGGGTGAAAGAAGCGGGAGGCGCAGAGCGACGACACCATGACAAAATGTTCGATGCTGGTTTCTTTGGCTACATCAATCAGGTTTTTGTTGCCTTCGTAGTCAACCTGGTAGGGCCCAGTGGGGTCAAAGCCGGGGCGAGCGCCGGTGGCCGATAGCAGCACAGTGCAGCCTGCGATCGCTTTGCGAATGCTCTCCTTATCGGTGACGCTGCCCTCCATCAAGGTGACCTCAATGGGT
Organism: Leptolyngbya subtilissima AS-A7; assembly: GCF_039962255.1. Lineage (NCBI taxonomy): Bacteria > Bacillati > Cyanobacteriota > Cyanophyceae > Leptolyngbyales > Leptolyngbyaceae > Leptolyngbya > Leptolyngbya subtilissima. Next base: position 340,912 of record NZ_JAMPKY010000005.1, read on the forward strand.
AGCTTGTCTCGGGCAGCGGCGGCATCGCGCACAAAGGCCACCACGGGCACGCCGCGACTCACGAGCTGGTTCACAATTTTTGAACCTGTGGCTCCAGTCGCCCCGGCAACAAATGCTTTCACAGCTACTCCCCCGATAGTTGTAGAACTGGCCCAATTTTACGAAAGGTGATGTGAAAAGAAACCAACCCTAGGGCTGGTTACATGAAACCGTGATAGGCATGACAGTTCTGAGGGACACACTTGAGATACTAAAGCCTTACGATGGGTTAAGCCTGGGACGCAACCTTTGGCTCAATTACATTGTCTGATGTCGTTTAAGCAAGTGGTTGCACAGTGACTCTTGAATTTATGCCATCTGCCCAAAACTCCAACGCCTCGCCCTTGCCGGGGGATGAGGAGGTTGGCGTTGAGGAAGCGGTGGTCAACGACCAAATTTCCCCGACCACCGCTGACCATGCGGTCGGCCAAGCCCCCCATGCTCAGGTACCCCTAGACGGGGCTCTGCTGTTAGAGGGGTACTACGCTGGCAAAATGGACATGGCCGCCGATAGCGACACCGTTGGTCGCTACCTCAACAGCCATCGGGGGTGGTTTACCCGCTGCGCTCACCCAATGCAGGTAGAGGCGCTCTCAGACCACGGCTATGGACTGGTGGTAGGGCGCTTCTCGGTGCTGGGCTATGAAGTAGAGCCTAAAGTAGGTCTCTATTTGTCGCCCCTCGACCATCAGGTCTACCGCATTGATACGATTCCGGTGCCGGGGTACGTGCCTCCCGGCTACGACGTCGATTTTCATGCGGTGATGCGCTTGCAGGATGGCCCTAATGCCACCCCTCCCGCCACCAATCTCACTCAGGTTGATTGGGATCTGAGCCTAGCGGTCAAGATTCACATGCCACGCCTGCTCAACTCGGTGCCGCGATCGCTGCTCAAGTCTTCGGGCGATCGCCTCCTTAACCAGGTGGTGCGCCAGGTCTCTAAGCGCCTCACCCGCAAGGTGCAAGACGACTTTCACCACAGCCACAACCTGCCCCTGCCCGAGAGCTACCGGGGCCACCACTTCTGGTCGAACTGGGGCCGGTGATCGGGCGGCGGTGTCTACGATGGCTTGCTTAGGCTAAACCTGGAGATGGTTGGAACCGGCAACACAAAGCGATCGCGGCCTAGGAGCTTCCTTTGAGCCGCGATCGCTAAAGACTTGATTGCTTAGAACTTGCCTCGGTCGCCCTACTGACTAGGATCCGGCTGAAGCTTGCAGGTCAGTTAGCAGCCGTTGCACAATTTTCATGCCGGTAAAGGCTTGCCAGCTAAACAGCCCAACTAGCACCATATTGAGGGTGATGTGGGTGAGACGAGCCGTCTCACTGCCCTTCTGCATAAACGGCACTAGGGCGGCAGAGATAGCGATCAGGCTTGCCATCCCCAGACCTGCCAGCAGGTGAGGCCCCACAAACAGCTTGCCGGCCTCTAAGTAGGTAGCCCCCATGCCACCCACTGTGCCAAGCACCATCCAGGCCAGCAATACAGAGCCGACCTTGTGGTGCTTAAGGGCAAACTTGCCTTTGATCAACTCTTTGCGGGCTTCGGCATCAGCCAGGCGGGTGCGGCGCGACTGAACCCCCAGGTAAAGGGCGTAGAGGGTCATCGCCAGCAGCAGCCACATGGTTATGGGGTGAACAAAGTTGAGCCAGGGTTTAATCGTGTCTAAGGTCATGGGGCTCCGTTGTTGCGTTTTCCGGCGTTACATTTATTTAACAAAATTATAGGAGCACAGATTCTGGCTTGGCAAAGCATTGGCTCAGAATGAGTCCAGAATAAATTAAGTTACTGGCAGGAACCCAGGTTCAGGGATAGCGCTGTGCAGGCCCAGGTCTGGGTGTTGCCCCATCCGTCACCCGGGAGCATGGCCTCATTCGTTGTAGAGAAACCAGTTTTAGGGAGATGTCATGCGGCGATTGCAGCGGTTTGTGACAGCATTACTGGCCAGTTTCTTGGGGGCGGTGCTGTTTAGCCAGGGGCTTGGCCTGGGGGTATCTCCAGGATTTGCGGCAGAGCCTGCTGGAGTGGTGGCGGAACCAATGGCAACGGCACAGGCCAGTGCTGAGGATGCGCTGCTGGTGGACCCGGTCGCGCGGCCCGAAAATACGCTGCCTACTCCCTTCCCAGAGCAGCCTGACGGCACCCTGAAGCTGCCGCCCAAAGAACCCGAAATTCCTGAAATTCCTGGGACTGGCTCTGAGACGGTTCCGACAGCCGCAGATATTGATGCCGATTCGACCGTAGGGCGGGCGCTGCTGCTATCTGGCCTTTCGCCAGAGGTGGCCAAGCGCAGCGAGATCTTGATCGAGGCCGATCGCCTCTACCAAGCGGGCAATCACGACGATGCTGAACTCCTCTATCGGGCCGCCAAAGACCCAGAATGGTTGGCAGAAACGGGGCCAGAGCTGGCGATCGCTCCCCTCACCGACCCCGCTGAGCTACCGCCCGCCGGGCAGGTCTACTGGCGTGAGGCCCAGGCCGGAGCCGCGTCCGAGTTCCCCAATCGGGTGCTGGTTCCCCTAGAGCTACTGGTGGAAAACTACCCCGAGTTTTTGCCGGGGCAGGCCCTCTACGCCCGCTACCTGGTGCAGCATGATCGGGCTGACGAGGCGGCTCGGGTATTGGATGGGGCGATCGCCCGCTATCCCTACAACCCCGACTTGCTTAAGGCCCAGGCCGAGGTGCAGATGGCCCGCGAACAGTGGATTGAAGCTGCCATTACCGCCAACCAGTTCGCCGTTCTCAACCCCGAGCACCCCGAAGCTGAAGCCATGAGCACCCTGGCCCGGCAGAACCTCGATCGCTTCCGTGGCGAGACGAACCAGACCCTGACCCACAATTTGATATCAAACATTGTCACTGGGGCGGCCGGTTACATTCTCACCGGAGGGCTGCTAGGGCCGTTTAGCGCGCTCAATTCCGGCATTTTGCTCATGCAGGGCGAAAGCGGTCTGGGCAATCAGGTGGCCGAGCAGGTGAAGCGACAGCTGCCCATTGTCGATGACCCTGAGATTCGTGCCTACGTGAATAACATGGGCCAGCGGCTAGCCGCCCTGGCCGGCCGCGACGAGTTTGATTATACGTTTGAGGTCATCATGGATGACAGCCTCAACGCCTTTGCCCTGCCTGGCGGCAAAATTTTCTTGAATGCTGGAGCGATCACCAAAAGCCACTCCGAAGCCGAACTGGCCGGTTTGGTTGGCCATGAACTGGCCCATGCGGTGCTCTCCCACAGTTTTCAGATGGTGACCCAGGGCAACCTTACCGCCAGCTTGGCCTCTTTTATTCCCATTCCTGAGGTGGCCAACATCGCTGCTGGGCTGGTGGTGTCGAGCTACTCCCGCGACATGGAGCGCCAGTCAGACATTTTGGGCACCAAGCTGCTGGCCACCAGCCGCTACGCCGCTGATGGGCTGCACAATCTGATGATTACCCTCGAAAACGAGTTCGGCAACCAGGGCGTGACCTGGTTTGCCTCGCACCCCAATCCGGGCGATCGCGTTAGCTACCTCAAGCAGCTGGTCGACCAGGGCGGCTTCAACCGCTACGCCTACGAAGGGGTCGAAACTCACCTAAAGATGCGCTACAAAATGAACCAGCTAATCACCCAGTACAAGCTGGAGCAAGGCATTCCAGAAGATGAACCGATTCAGGATAGGCGGCGCTAAGCCAAGCTTTCCCAAGGATTAGCGCACCTGTTGTAGGTTTGGGCATTGTGGCGACGGTCAAGATAACTGAGCTATTCAACTAAGCGCAGAACCGTATCAAACGCCCCTTAGGACGTTCACCCCACGACCTCTGCCAGCAGCAGCACCACCCCCACCCCAAAGCACCCCACCATTGACCAAAAGGCAATTTTGGCGCTTTGATCGACGCTCTTGGTAATGGCCTCGTGGGATTTCAGCGTGATGATGTAGGGTTGGTCGTCCTGGGCAGGCTTTTCAATGGCGATAGTGCCGGTGCGATCGCTCGCCATGCCCACCACCAGCAAAGGCCGATCGAGCGGCATAACGGTCTCCCGATAGCGGTAGCCCAGGGTGCGGCGAGGGCCGCTGATACTGTCTTCCCCTAGAGCCAGCGAGAATGGTCCAAAGGAGAGCATGCCTCCAGCAGGGTTGCCCGGTCGAAATTCGTCCAGCACCTCCACCGCCTCGATCTTGGCATCTTCAGGATCCACGCGCACCTGCCCCGACGGATCTACCAGGTCGAAGGGAATACGCTGACTGTGCTCGCTGATGGTTTCTGAGCTCCGCTGGGTGCGAGTCGTAACTTTGCCGTCACTGTCTTTTTCGCGTACGGTTTCTTCGTACTCGCGCACCACGGTGCTGGTGTAGCAAACGCAGGGAACCTCTTTAAATTCTGAAGTGAGAGGTGTGGCCGTTTTGACGGTGCCCCACAGCCACACATAGTCGCGCCAGTCGCCGCCGCCAATTTCCTTAGAAACGGCAGTAGCGGTAGCCTCTAGGTCTGCCGCCTGACAGGCATGAGCCAGTTTGAGCTGACGACAGCGGCCCTGCTGGCGGTTTTGCACCCACCCGAGCACGGCCCCAGCGATAATGAAAATAATGCCTGCGATCGCCATACTGCTCTCCCGTCAATGACTGTCAGCTCTGGCTATCAGCTTGCCCAGACGCAGCGCTAGAAACCCTGCCCCTTAACGAATTTGCACGAAAGGCTTTCCCACTGGCGTTATTTACCGAAAGGTTTTGTTGCAAAACTTAAAGCGTTGCCGACTGTCCTGAAAGCCCTGATACACTGACATTTAGCGATTCGTTGGACAGTCTCTGCTCTCAGGATGTGATTAGTCCAGAGCATCTAGAGTTTCAACGACTGCTTCCCCTAGCATCGCTGCCGGGAGATAGACCGGCCCACGTTCACCGCGCCATTGAAGGACTCATGGTAGATTCCCTTAAAAAGCCTGAATTTCAAGAGATTCGCCCAGGGGTAAAGTCTCCCGCCAAAGACACCATTCTCACCCCTCGGTTTTACACCACCGACTTTGACGAGATGGCCGCCATGGACATCTCGGTCAACGAAGACGAGCTACTCGCCATCCTCGAAGAATTTCGGGCTGACTACAACCGCCACCACTTCGTGCGCAGTGATGTCTTTGACAAGTCCTGGGACTCGATCAGTGGCGAGACCCGGCAAATGTTTGTGGAATTTCTAGAGCGCTCCTGCACCGCTGAGTTCTCGGGCTTTTTGCTCTACAAAGAACTGGGCCGCCGCCTCAAGGGCAAGAATCCTGTGCTGGCCGAGTGCTTTGAGCTGATGTCGCGCGATGAAGCGCGCCACGCGGGCTTTCTCAACAAGGCCATGTCTGACTTCAACCTACAGTTAGACCTGGGCTTTTTGACCAAGAGCAAAGACTACACCTTCTTTAAGCCCAAGTTCATCTTCTACGCCACTTACCTGTCTGAGAAGATTGGCTACTGGCGCTACATCACCATCTTCCGCCACCTCGAGTCTCACCCCGAGAACGAGATTTACCCCATCTTCCGCTTCTTTGAGAACTGGTGCCAGGACGAAAACCGCCACGGCGACTTCTTCTCGGCCCTGATGAAGGCTCAGCCCGAAATCCTCAACGACTGGAAGGCCAAGCTGTGGTGCCGCTTCTTCCTGCTGTCGGTGTTTGCCACCATGTACCTCAACGACCTCCAGCGCAGCGGCTTCTACGCCTCCCTAGGGCTCAATGCTCGTGATTACGACATTGAGGTGATTGAGAAGACCAACGAAACCGCTGGGCGCGTCTTCCCAGTGACGCTAAACGTCAACCACCCCAGCTTCTTTAAGCGGTTGGATGTGGCAGCGGCAGCGAACGACAAACTGGCTAAAGTTTCGGCCTCTAACCAGCCCAAGCCTGTGCAGCTGCTGCAAAAGCTACCCCACATTGCCACCATTGGTTGGCAGCTGGTGCAGCTTTACTTCCTCAAGCCCATCGATACCATTGCCGTCCGCGGTCAGGTGCGCTAGAGGACATTCGCCATTTACCGGAACGCTATCCTCGTTTCCCCCAGCGGTTTTGCTCTTTGAGTGAGGCCGCTTTTTTTGCCTGTCCACCGGGTAGCAGTTCAGCAGGACGAAGGCGGTAAGATGCATAGGGTTTATTGTGTGAGCTAGGAGCCGCCAAGTGGTGTCAACAACAATTCGACTGTTGCAACTGGGGGGCTGTCTAGCCGTGCTTGGGGCTGGGCAGAGCGCCATGGCCCTTGAGGAGCGAGCCAATGTCGCTGAAGAGGTTGCGCCCACAACGCCTAGCGTTGAAACTCTCCACAACTCGCCAGCCTCTGGCTTAGCCATTTGCCCTGAAACCGTCGAGTTTGTAAAATCTTGTACGGTTTCCTTTGAGGCAACGCTGTCAACGGTTAGTGCTATCCCAGAGACGTTAGCCCTTGAGCCCGAGGCAGCGGCCCCTCCCCTTGACCTCGACCCGGCTGTGATCGAAGGCAGCCCGACGCTCCAGCGCTGGCTAGAGGATGTGCCCGATGTAGCCAACGAGATTCGTCATCGGCCCAGCTTTCGCACTAGGCTGCGGGTCGGCTACGCCCAGTTTCCCTCTACAGGGCAGGTTGGTGGCTTTGGGGTAGCGGTAGAAGACGTCTTTGTGCCGGGCACAGGCCTCTCCGCCAGTATTGACTACAGCCGTAGCTGGAATGGCCAGCGCGAATCTTACGGGGGTGAGGCGCGTTATTATCTGCTGCCTCTAGGTGGCTATTTTAATATTGCGCCCACGGTGGGTTATCGATCTCTCAGCACTCCGGCCTACCAAACAGATGGGCTAGATGTGGGCCTGCGCCTGATGCTAGTGCCGTCGCGGGGCGGTGGAGCTGACTTGGCTCTAAGCCAGCGATGGGTGGCACCGGGCAGCGAGGAGGAAGTAGGGATTACGAGCCTGGCGATCGGTTATGCCGTAACCCGGCAGCTGCGGCTGGGCACTGATTTTCAGCGGCAAAACTCCCGTTTTGGCCAAGACAGCCGCGTAGGAGTTTCTTTAGAACTGCTGCTGTAGTCGTTGTTGTCGCAGAGCGTTACTTCTGGTTGTTTACAAAGCCCTCAAGGTGCGCTGGTTTAAAGCAAAAAAAGGTGGAGAGCGATCGCTCTCCACCTTTTAGCTAGCCGAAGCAAGGCTGTGGGCTAGGGCAGGGTGCCCGGTTAGTTCGAGCCCGGTTCAGAGAACTCGGCATCGATCACATCATCGCCACCGGAGCCATCGCCAGGGGTAGCGTCGGGGCCAGGGGCTGCGCCAGCCGCATCGTCACCGGCCTGTTGATACAGGTTGGTGCTGATGCCATAGAGGGTCTGTTGCAGTTCGCCCGTGAGGGTTTTGATGGTGTCAAAGTCCTCGGCTTCAATGGCGGTTCTGAGGGCCTTGATTTGCTCCTCTGCTTTTTCCTTATCAGCGGCGGGCACTTTGTCGCCCATATCAGCCAGCTGCTTCTCAGCCTGGTAGGAGAGTGAGTCAGCCTGGTTCTTGAGGTCGATGCGCTCGCGACGCTCTTTGTCAGCGGCAGAGTTGGCTTCGGCATCCTTCACCATGCGCTCGATCTCAGACTCATCCAGCCTTGAGGCACCGGAGATGGTGATGGTCTGCTCTTTGCCGGTGCCCTTGTCTTTGGCGGTGACATTGAGAATGCCGTTGGCATCGATGTCAAAGATCACCTCGATCTGGGGCACGCCACGGGGCGCAGGGGGAATGCCAGAGAGCTGGAAGGTACCAAGGCTCTTGTTGTCAGTGGCCATTTCGCGCTCGCCCTGGAGCACTTTGATCTCCACGTTGGTTTGCCCGTCTTGGGCGGTGGAGAACACCTCCGACTTCTTGGTGGGAATGGTGGTGTTGCGGGGGATGAGTTTGGTCATCACGCCGCCCAGGGTTTCCACACCGAGAGACAGGGGGGTAACATCGAGCAGCAGGATGTCTTTGACTTCCCCAGCCAGCACGCCACCTTGAATAGCAGCACCTACGGCCACGACCTCGTCAGGGTTGACGGTTTCGTTGGGCTCTTTGTCGAGGGTGCGCTTGACTACGTCCTTGATGGCAGGAATGCGGGTGGAACCGCCCACCAGCACCACTTCGTCAATGGCGGTCTTGGCAATCTTGGCATCCTTAAGAGCCTGCTCGACGGGGATGCGGCAGCGATCGATCAGATCGGCGCACAGCTCCTCAAACTTGGCTCGAGTGAGGGTCATTTCCAGGTGCTTGGGGCCATCCTGGGTCGCGGTGATGAAGGGCAGGTTGATTTCAGCCTGGGTAACGCTTGACAGCTCAATTTTGGCTTTTTCAGCAGCTTCAGTCAGGCGCTGCAGGGCCTGCTTGTCTTTGCGCAGCTCGATGCCTTCCATCTTTTGGAACTCACCGGCTAGGTAGTCAACGATCTTCTTATCGAAGTCGTCGCCGCCCAGGTGGGTGTCGCCCGAGGTAGCCAGCACTTCAAATACACCGTCGCCCACTTCGAGAATGGAGACGTCGAAGGTACCACCGCCAAGGTCGAAGACCAGGATGGTTTCGTTGCTCTTGCGATCGAGACCGTAGGCCAGCGAAGCGGCAGTCGGCTCGTTGATGATGCGCAGTACCTCTAGACCGGCAATTTTACCGGCGTCTTTAGTAGCTTGGCGCTGGGAGTCGTTGAAGTAGGCCGGCACGGTGATCACGGCCTGGGTGACTTTTTCACCCAGATACTTGCCGGCATCGTCGGCCAGTTTGCGCAGAATTTGAGCCGAAATTTCTTCGGGTGAAAATTGCTGGCCTGCTTGAGGGCAGTCAATTTTGACGTTGTTGCCTACGTTCATCACCTTGTAGGCAACTTCGGTGGACTCGGTGGTGACTTCGTCAAAGCGACGACCGATGAAGCGCTTGACCGAGTAAAAGGTGTTCTCGGTATTCATGACCGCTTGGCGCTTGGCGATTTGGCCAACGAGGCGATCGCCATTCTTAGCGTAAGCGACGACCGAGGGGGTAGTGCGAAAGCCTTCGGCGTTAGCGATAACAGTGGGCTTTCCCCCTTCCATAACAGCAACCACAGAGTTAGTGGTGCCTAGGTCGATTCCAACTACTTTACCCATATTGTCTTTGCTCCGGCTTGACAGCTATATCATCTATAGTGCTTGCTCAAGCCATTTCTCTGAAGGAGGGGATACCGAACCGTGGAAGGCGGGGTGTGGGGTGTAGGAGTGGATGAGGGGGCTGGGGAAGATGAGTAGGGTGTCCCTTACAAGATTTCGTGAATGTGAAGCAGCCAGTTTCTAGAAGACACAACAGCATCCTTAGTGACGGGTTCCCGGATATGGGCTTTGAGTCCTACGTCTACGGCGCAGCCTAATTTGGCTCTAACCTTGCTGACAGTGATCAACCCAGTTGATCGCAATTTATTTCAAATAGCGATCGCCCTCGGGAGTGAGGTGCAGATTGACCACAGCCCGCTCATACACCACAATCAACCCCTGTGCTGCCAGTCTCTCTAGCAATCGCTGGCGATCGCCCACCGACACCCGCCGATGAATCTGTCCGGGGCGAATTCTGCCGCCCAAGCACGATCGCAGAATCAGCAGCTCGTCGGGGGTGACGGGCCACACCGACAGATCGAGCTTGAGCAGAGTTTTGCTGGTGAGGGTGAGGCCAAATTGGGCGATGTCGTGGTCGTAGGTCAGCCAGCCCCTGGCCTGAAGTTGTTGACAGGCTTTGACCCGCTGGCGCATAGAACTTTTTCTCTCGACGGGCAGCACGGTGAGGGAATCGCAGGTGCCGCCAGCGGCCTTGAGCTGGCTCAGAATAGCTAACTCAAGAGGATTTGGAGCCAGAGGGGTGGTCTGGGTTGCGCTCATGAGGACTGAAAATGATGGTGTCGTCCTGAAACGATTAGCGTGGGGTGAAGTGTAATGGAAGGGGGCGGGGCGATCGCGCTTGGGGCTAGTCTCTGGCCATCGCGCTAGTTCATAGCAACTAGTTTTATCATGCCGCTTGCATCTTAACCACCGTGACCGCTGCCGTGTCTTTGAATTCTCAAACCTACCTGGGGCACAACCAGGAAGCCTATCAGGAGCTGCGACTGGCCCTGCAACTCAACCTGCGGCGGCAATTGCTGATTGCGGTGTGCGATGACCTGACTCTGCAAGAGCAATTAGCCCAGCGCCTGGAGGCTAACTTTAGCCCCCTGCCCGAGACAGTGCCCTTAGCAGCGGAGGTACGGGCGCGTCAATTCACGCTGGTGACGCTGCGGCTGAGCGGCGATCGCCCCGATTTGGTGCGCGAGGTGTTGCTGTGGCTGAAACAGGAGCGTCGGCTCCAGAGCAACTCGCCGACCACACCCGTGTTTCAAATTGTGGGTATCGACCAGCTCACCCGCCAGTCGCCTACGGTGCAAAACCGGTTTTTGGCTTCGCTGATTCGGGTCGATGCGCTGCTGACCCAGCTCGACTGTCGACTGGTGGTGTGGGTGCCACGCCCCTGGCTGGGCAAAATTCGCCAGTCGGTGCCGGGGTTTTGGCGATCGCGCAGCGGTCTGTTTGAGTTTATGGGTGAACCCGGTGCGTCCCCCTCGACTTCGGCTGAACCAGTGGTGGCGCCAGCGCCAACGAGCCCCTCAGCTAATCCCCCCGATCTCTGGCGGGTGCTGCGGGACGATCTTTCGACCTTTGAGCAGCCTGCGCCTGCGTCAACGGATCGTACTCCTAAGGATGCGGCGGTGGCACAGCGAGAGGTGCCGCCGACCGTAGAGCTGCCAACTCTGCTCAGCCCAAATTCTCAGGCTGTACCCGACAAGGCTCATGATCTGCCGCAGAATCCTCAGAACTACACCGTTGTAGAGCAAGGAACGTTTTCGAGTATTGTCATGCCGCCGATGGGCTCAACAGCGGCGGAGACCCTGGCAGCCTTACAGCGGGCTGAACCTATGCTGCCAACTGTTGAGCCGGTTCCTGTCCCTGTATCCAGCCCAACATCGCTGCACCCTACAGGAGATCTACAGCTCCCCCCCGATCTAGCCCAAGATGTGGAGCTGGCGAATCTATGGCGCTACATTCAGGGATTGGTTGAGCAGCAGGCGGGGCCGCTAACTTTAGCGCGGACGTACCTAGCTCTGGGCCAGATGGGGCGCGATCGCCTCTCGGTCGAAGCCCCTGCCGCCAGCGTGCTGGACTTTGCGACGGCAGTGTACGACCGGGCGATCGCCGGTTTGCCCGAGGGCAGTACTGACTGGTGCGATGCCCTCAACGACCTAGCCAGCCTCTACTGGCTCCAGGGTCAACAAGAGAGCACCCCTGACCCCGCCCCTTGGCTGCGCCGCAGCGTCAGCACCTACGAAAAAGCCCTCCAGGGCGGCGCCAAAGCGATCCCCGCCGACACCTTGGGGCGCATCTACGGCAACCTGGGCACTGTCTATGGGCTACTGGCGAACCTGGACGATCCAGCCCCCTGTCTAGAAAAGGCGGTGGCGGCGTATCAGCAGGCTTTAGTACACAGCCCGGCGGCGCGATCGCCCATCGACTACGCCAATCTGCAAAACAGCTTGGGGGCGATTCACTGGCGGCTGTCCCAATATGAGCAGCCTCAGCACCATCTGGCCCAGGCCATTGCCGCCTACGGTGAAGCTCTGGCCCACCGCACTGCCCAAGATGCGCTGCTGGAATATGCCATGGTGCAAAACAACCTGGGCATTGCCTACTGGAGTTTGGCCCAGCACCAACAGCCGGTATTTTTGCTCGAACGGGCGATCGCTGCCTACCAGGCCGCCCTCAAACACCGCACCGTGGCCGTTTCCCCGGCTGGCTGTGCGGCCACCGCCAATAACTTGGGCACTGCCTACTGGGATCTGGCGCAGCAGGCGGCTGTGGCAGGCGAACGGCGCATTGCTACCCTGCAACAAGCCGTTGCCGCCTACGAAACCGCTCTGGCCGCCGCCCAAATTGCCCTGCAAGAAACGCCACCCCCTGCCCTTGGTTTTGACCTATGGGCCACCTGTCACAGCGCCGGCGTGGTTCACGATCAGCTGGCTCAAGCGCTGCCAGAAACTCAGTCTGAAGCCCGTCAGCACCATCTAGAAACGGCCCTCAGCCAATACCTGCTGACCTACCAAGGCTGGTACGACAATCCCCAGCAAATGGAAGTACTGATCACAGCCCTGGTCTACAACGCCCACCTCAACTTTGAAATCCTCGGCATCCCCGGTCAGCAGGCGGTGCTCTCTAAGCTGCCGGGGGAGCTGTTGGCTCAGGTGTTGCGGCGGCTGTAGGAGTGGGGATGGGTAGTTGAGTAGGTGGGTGGATGGGTGGATGGGTACAAACTCTAAGACCCAAAGCCAAGCACCCAAATCGTTAAGAACCGTCGCACTCGCCTTCTCAAGGGCAAACCCTTGCAGGACAATGAAAGGCGTACTTAACGGTTTGCAACATCCCGCTAGAGCAGGGCTCCTGCCGGGCTAAAGGAATAACTATGGCCTACTACTGGTTCAAAGCGTTTCACATTGTCGGCGTGGTGGTGTGGTTCGCCGGGTTGTTTTACTTGGTGCGCCTGTTTATTTACCACGTCGAAGCCGAGGCCGAGCCAGAACCGGCCCGCAGCATTCTCAAGAACCAGTACACCATTATGGAAAAGCGCCTCTACGGCATCATTACCACCCCCGGCATGGTGGTTGCGGTTGCTATGGCTGTGGGGTTACTGGTGCTGATGCCTGAATACCTCAAGGATGGCTGGATGCACGCCAAGCTGGGGCTGGTGGCGGTGCTGCTGGCCTATCACCACTACTGCGCTCGGCTGATGCGTCAGCTGCACCGAGGCGAATGCAAGTGGTCGGGGCAACAGCTGCGGGCGCTCAACGAAGCCCCTACTCTGCTGCTGGTGGCGATCGTCATGCTAGTGATCTTTAAGAACAACTTCCCCACGGGGGCAACCACCTGGTTGATGGTGGGGCTGGTGGTGTTCATGGCTGCCACCATTCAGCTCTACGCCCGCAAGCGACGGCTAGATAAGGAAAAAGCTGCCCTCGATGCGATTCCTGAACCCCAAGCTTTGCAGAACTCCTGAGTTGGTGTCCCACCCGAGCAGGCGAACTTTGGCTGACAGACCACAGGAGGAGCAATGAGCTTACCGGGGACGCTGATCTACGGTGGATTCTGCTTTTCGATCATCGGTATAGTGTGGCTATCATCGTCCCAGGACATCGCTGACCACGCTCAGGAGGTAGCGCAATTGCGAGTAGCCACTGCCAATACCCTCAATGAGCAGGGCACTCGCGTGTTGCTAGAGGGCCGCGTGGGCGATCGCATGGCCTTTAGCGATCGCCCGCCCCTGGTTGCCTATAACGAATATCATTGGGGCGGTTAGAAGGGCACCTACTCCCCTACCCTTTGGGTACAAATTCCAGGGAAAAAAGTTGAGGTGACGGCGGGATATCAAATGCGATCTACGCCTTCTCGGGCAGATGGAGGTATCAATCGCAGCTATGGAGGCTTTGAAGTTAACGATCCCGTTTTGGTATTGGGCACCTTGAGCGCCGCTGGCGATCGCCCCGTAGTAAGCGAGGCGGAGATCGCATTTGAGACTAAAGAGGCTTATGTAGTGTCGGTAGAACGTGAGAGCCAGCAGCACCGCTGGTATAGCCTGTTTTGGCTCGTCTTGGGTGGCTTGATGACCCTGGGGGCAGGGGTGACGGCCCACGGGTCTAGGCGGCGCAGTCCTTTCTGACTTTCCGTGGGAGGAGCGATGGGCAAATGGGATCGCTGGTTGGTGCCGGGGGTGTTGGCCGCCGTAGGCGTTCCCTTTCTGATTACTGGGGGAGTGCTTTGGGCCGTGGTGCCCAGATCGGTTGCCAACCATGCCAAGGAGGTGGCGCGGCTGCCCGTAGCCACGGCGGCGACCCTCAACGAGCGCGGTGCCCCGGTGCTGCTAGAAGGCCGTGTGGACGATCGCAACCCCATCAGCGATCGCCCGCCCCTGGTGGCCTACAACGAATACCATCGGGTGCGCCGCGACGACGAGTGGAAATGGGAGTACGAGCGCAGCTACAACCCCACGCTCTGGGTACAGATTCCAGGGAAAGAGGTGGAGATCGAGGCCGGCTATAGTCTGCAATCGACGACTTCTCAGGTGCAAGAGGGGCGCAATCGCAGTTATGAAGGCTTTGAGGTCAACGATCCAGTTTTGGTGTTGGGCACTTTGAGCGTCGCGGGCGATCGCCCCGTAGTCGTCGAAGCCAAGATCGGATATGAGACCAAAGCGGCCTACCTGGCATCCCTAGAGCAAGACCAGGCGACTGCTCGCTGGTTGGGTCTGCTGTTTTTAGTTTTGGGCAGTCTGCTGACCGTGGGGGCCGGGCTGGCTGTTTACTTGATCTGGCGTCGAATTGGCCGCGATCGCTAGGGCACTGCCTCCAGCTTGGAGCTACTCAGTTCGTCTAATCGCCAACCTCGGCAATAAACTACACCAAATTTTCATACGTGAAACTTTGGAGAAATGCCACATTAGGCGTGGACACTCGATCCGAGGCTACACTGATGCACAATCTGGAAATGCGGCGACCCCTGAGTGTCGGCCCCGAACCGTTGCATTTGCGCCCCGGCACTCGTCGGCTCAACCTGGCGGCAGGGCTCACGACCTTTCCAGAAGAGATTCTTGAGCTGTCAGACAGCCTCGAAGTGCTCGACCTATCGAACAACGCCCTGACTACCCTGCCCGACAGCTTTGCCCAGCTGCGCAATCTGCGAGTGGCATTCTTTAGCAACAACGCCTTTGAGGTGTTGCCCGAGGTGCTGGCCCACTGTCCCAAGCTGTCGATGATTGGGTTTAAGGCCAACCAAATCACCACCGTGCCCGCTGGGGCGCTATCCCAAGCCACCCGCTGGCTGATCTTGACCGACAACCGCATCGAGTCGCTGCCTGAGTCCATTGGCCAGCTCAACAGGCTGCAAAAGCTGATGCTGGCCGGGAACCAGCTGCGGGCTTTGCCAAAGAGTCTAGCCAACTGCCAAAATTTAGAGCTAGTGCGCCTCGCCGCCAACCAGCTCGAGGCCTTGCCCCCTCAGCTGCTCACTTTGCCCCGCCTAAGCTGGCTGGCCTACGCCGGCAACCCTCTCTGTCAGGGCTGGGGCAGTGAACCCCTGCCACTACCCCAAATCCCTTGGGATGACCTAACGGTGGGCGATGTCCTCGGGGAGGGAGCCTCCGGCGTAATTTCGCGCGGCACCTGGCGGCAGGGTCAGGACGAAATGCCCGTTGCCCTCAAGCTGTTTAAAGGCGCGATCACCAGCGACGGTCTGCCCGAAGACGAAATGCGGGCCTGCTTGGCGGCGGGGGCACATCCCAACTTGGTTGCTCCCCTAGGGCAAATTGTCGCCCATCCCGAGCAGAACCATGGGCTGGTGCTGCCGCTGGTTGACCCCAGCTACCAGGTGATGGGCGGACCTCCTAGCCTAGAGAGCTGTACCCGCGATACCTATCCTCCAGAGGCTACTTTTTCCTTGGAGGCAGCTATAGGCATTGCGGTTGGGGTAGCCGCTGCCGCCGCTCACCTGCATCGGCGCGGCATTCTCCACGGCGACCTGTATCCTCACAACACCCTGGTTACCGAGGCAGGAGACGCCCGCTTGAGCGACTTTGGGGCGGCCAGCTTTTACGATCGGGCAGGGCAGGCCGCTCTGGCCCTTGAGCGTTTAGAGGTACGAGCCTTTGGCTGTCTGCTGGAGGATTTGCTCGATCGCTGCCCCGCCTCTTCTGAGACAGCGCTGCGACTGCGCCAGCTACAGTTTGCCTGCATGCAGCCTGAGGTGCTGGCTCGCCCAGCCTTTGAGGACGTGCTAGATGAGCTGGTGGCCTTGGCTGCCTGAGGCCGTTCTTGAGCAGAGGCGCAGCCCTTCAATGAGCACAGTCCCAAGCCCTGGCCTAACCTTGAACTTGATTAGGAGACGGTGCAGATTCAGTAGGCAGGTGTATCCGAGGATAGCAAGCCAATTTAAAAAATTGGGTATTCTCAAGGCGCGGGCAGTTGGAGCAGCAACCCCAGGCAACGCATGGCTCATTGGCCAGTCTGGGCACAGGGTTTGAGTGCATTGCAAGCATAGGTATAGCTTTTGAACAACGCCAATGTTGCTGGCCATCGCCAGTCTGCCACTGACCCAACGGCTCAGGTATTTTTAGCCTACGCGGCCGAAGACGGTTGCCGCGCCCCTGGGGAAGCGATCGCCGGGCCAGGGGGAGCCGAGGTGGTAGAGGAATTGCGCCAGCTGCTGACCCAGGCTCAGATTACTTACCGGCAATGCCCCTGTCCCTGGCCTGCTGACGCTGACCCTGAGGCGATCATCTCGCGGGCGGCCGAGGCCTGCGACAACTATGTGCTGGTGCTGTCGCCCTACACCCTGGCCGATGTTTTTTGTCTACAGGGGCTGCTGTTTGCCCTCAGCCTGAACAAACGCATTGTGCCGGTGCTGATTGAAACTGTCTCTGCCCATCACCTGCCTGAGCCCTTGCAAACCCTTGAGACTGTCGATTTGCGAGACAGGTCGGCACCCTTGGCACAGACTGACGGGGGCCGTCAGCTTTTGCAGACTCTGCACCACGCTGCTGATTACCATCATGCCCACACCCGACTTTTGTTGAGAGCTTTGGAATGGGAACGACAGCAGCGCCACCCAGATCTACTGCTTCAGGGTGACGAGCTAGATCAATACCAGCGCTGGCTGGTGCAGGCTAACGGGCGATCGCACCATCGACCCATTCAGCTGCAAGCCCTATATGTTGCTGAAAGCGCCCGCCACCAGACCAGCCAGGGTAGTGCCGTAGCTCTAGGCATGGGCTGGATCCGGCGCTGGCTTTAGCTGACCTAGCTCGATGCGCTGGTGTAAAAGCGCAGGGCAAACCGCCAAAACCGATTTGCCACCACCATGAGCACCGTCGCCAGCAGCGCCGAAGCCAACAGCCAGCCGCGCCCGCCCTGGTTGAGCATGGTCTGGGCCGGTACGGTGGTCAAAAACGCCACCGGCACCACAAAGGTAAAAAACGCTCGGTAGGCCACCGGGTAGGCTGCGATCGGGAATCGCCCCGCCTCTAGCAGTCCCCGCAGTACCTCGGTGACGTTGTAGATTTTGACAAACCAAATGCTGGTGGCCCCCAGCATAAACCACAGACTGTAGAGGGTCAGCGCCCCAAACAGCAGGGGCAAGATGGCCAGGGCATAGTCGGCCCAGCCCAGGCCTAGGCGCGTGCCGCCGTAGCCAATCATCACTAGGCCAAATAGCACGTCGGGCAGGCCCCAGGGCGAGACCACCCGGGTTGAGAGCCAAAACTGCGAGCTGATCGGCTTAAGCAGCACAAAGTCGAGGGTGCCCTGCTGCACCTGGCTAACGATTTTGTTGAGGTTGGGAATGAGCACCGTGGCGGCAAAGCCTTGCAGCACGGTAAACAGCCCCAGCACCAGCAAGGCGGCTTCCCAGCTCCATCCGGCAAACTCGTAGCCGGTGCGATAAAACAAAAACAGGCCAAATAAGCTGCCCACCAGCCCGCCCAGGCTGATTAGAGCGGTGACCAAAAAGTTGAGGCGATACTCTAGCTCGGCGGCGATCGCCGTGCCCCAAAACAGCCGCAGCACCTTCCAATAGCGCTCCATTAGGCCCCCATGCCAGAATATTGCTTCAGCCCCTGCCGCCACAGCCAGCGGTTGAGCCCCCAAAACAGCGCCGACCAGAGCACCATCGCCGCAAACCCTTGGGCCACATGCTCCGGGCGGTTAATTAAAATACTGGCCGGAAAATAAATTAGGTACGGAAAGGGCGTCCACAGCACCACTTCGCGCACCGCGTCGGGAAAGAGGGAGAGAGGGGCAATCATGCCTGACAGGAAGGTGTAGAGCAAAAACCAAAACTGCTCTAGGGCGCTGGCCCGCTCCGTCCAAAATGCTGCCAGGGCAAAGGTGTACTGCATGAGAAACCGCAGGCAAAAGGCCAGGGCGATCGCCAGCAACCCCAGCAGCAGATTGCCCAAACTAGGCAGCCAGGCTGCGTAGGGGTAGAGCAGCAAAAAGAACCCCACCAGCAAAAAGGCAAAGGGCAGCCGGGCAAAGCGTTCCGACACGTGACCAAAAAAGTGCCGCCAGGCCGGGTCGATGGGCTGCAACAGGTAGGGCGACAGCCGCCCTTCCACCACCTCCCGCTCAAATTCCCAGATTACCCAGACCACGGTGAACTGCCGGACCAAGAACACTGCCAAGAAATATTGCACCAGCTCGGTTGGGCTGAGGTCGAATTGGTTGCCTTGGGCCGCTTCGACCCATAGGCCCATGAGAATCAGCGGAAAGGTGCCAGACAGCACCCAAAACACTAGCTCAGCCCGGTATTCCACCATATAGGCGTAGTACACCGACAGCATGACGCGGGAAATTTTTAGTGCTTGTTTCACCTGGGGCTCCTCGTTAGCCTTCTCATACTAGGATGCTACCGCTGGTTGGAGGGCTGAGGTGCGACGGTCTGTCGATGGGCAGATATTTTCCAAAGTTTGATGTTTTCTGCGGGTAGCTTTAACTTTTTGCCCAGAAGAAAAGATATGCTTGGAATTGTATTCGGTAACTTTAGATACAGAATTTTTGGAGTGTTCGCTATGTTATCTACTCAAGAGCAGGCTCGGCAGCTATTGGCCCGTACCCGTCAGCAGCAGCAGCATCGCCGAGCCAACATGCTAGGACGTTCTACTCACGAAGTTTTGCCTTCCGAGAACCCTCAGGCCTAGGCTGAAATCGCCAGCTTCGATAGCTGGGTTATTGAGTAGGTTGACTACTTGGTCCGGTATCACTCAGTAGAGACTTGGGCTAACTTAATCGCTCATTAACCCCAGCGATCGCCCCCACAACCATGATGAAAGTGAACCAACCCTGCATTTCTGCAATGCGGTTCGCACCTGACTCACATCTAGGCTCAGCGATCGCTGGGTCTTTTTTATGCTTAAAACTGCTTGAAATCACAGATCTGGGTTTCACCTCCAGGCGGCATCAGCCGCACGACGTTTCCTTATCTCCCTTAAGATCAAGTCTTCTAGACCTAATTCGCGCCCGCTGTTAGTGAAAGTGCTTTGTTTTATGTTCTGGTTGAGTGTTGCCTTAGTGAATGCTCCAACAGCCTCTGCCCTAGCCCTGGGCTCCGGGGCAGACCCGTCGTTTTTTGCGTCGCTTCAGCAGCAGCTGGTGCAGGCACTGGCCTGGATTGACAGTCTGGGAGCGATCGCACCCCTAGCCTTCATCCTGCTATACATCGTGATTACCGTTGCCTTTGTGCCCGCCTCGATTGTGACCCTGGGGGCTGGCGTGGTGTTTGGGGTGCTCAAAGGCTCGGCCTTGGTGTTCGTGGGGGCTATGTTGGGGGCCACGGCAGCGTTTTTGGTAGGCCGCTACGTAGCGCGGGGCTGGGTAGCCAGCAAAATCGCCAATAACCCTCGCTTTCGGGCCGTCGACGATGCGATCGCTAGGGATGGCCGCAAAGTCATCTTGCTGCTGCGGCTATCGCCGGTGTTTCCCTTCAACCTGCTCAACTATTCCCTAGGGGTAAGTCAAATTTCTCTCAAAGACTACGTAATGGGCACAGTGGGCATTTTGCCCGGCACGGTGATGTATGTCTATCTGGGATCGCTGGTGGGCAACCTGGCCACCTTAGGCGCCGACAGCAGCCAACCCCCCGCAGCCGCTACAGTGCAATGGATCCTTCGCATTGTGGGCCTAGTGGCCACGGTAGCGGTGACGCTCTACATCACTCGCATCGCTCGCCGTGCCCTCAACGAAGCCATTCCCGAAGACTCCCCCTCTCCAGAAAACCCTTAGTTGATCCATTATGCGCCACTCTTCGCCCTACCCCCAACCCTAAGCCATCCCCTTATCTCCCCACCCCTTACCCTCCCACTCCCCACCCCTTACCCTCCCACTCCCCACCCCCCTGTCCGCTATGCTGGTCTACGGTGTTTCGGGTCTAGACGCATGCCCACGGCAATCAACCCGATGAGTTGGCTAGGCCGTCTGGTCTGGGGAATTGTGTTAGCCCTGGCGCTGCATGGGGCCATGGTAGGGCCAGGATTGGCCCAGACCGTCGACACCGAGCCGGTATTTCTGGACGGCCTTTTCTTATTTGAGGTACCCGCCGCCGGAGACCTCACCGCTGTGGAGCGGGCGCTGGCCATTGAGATCAACCTGGAGTCGCTGATCGAAGATGCCAATCCGGTGCTGGTGCGCACCGAAACCCGCAGCACTGGAGAAATAGGGGGGAGTAACACAGTCATTTTCGCGGGCGATCGCTACATCATGACGGTCACCAGCGCCGATGTCGGTGTGGGCGGAGCCAGCACACCCCAGGTGCAGGCTGATCGTTGGGCAGATGCCCTGGCTGTTGCCCTCACTCAGGCGCGTGCCGAGCGTCAGTCAGGCTTTTTGACCCAAGCGCTGGTCAAAGCTCTGGCCGCCCTGGCCGCCGCTCTGGTGCTGCATCTGCTGACCGGATGGCTGTGGCACCGCTGGCTCAAGCCGCTGCTTGAACGCCTATCTTTTTGGCCCACCGACTCAGAGCACCACAGCACGGGGCTGAAGCTGTTGTTTCGGCTGACGCTGGTGCTAGTGCGCGGGGCGGTGTGGTTTACGGCGGTGGGTTACATTGCAAAGCTGTTTCCCCTCACACGCCGAGTGAGCTATCGAGTATCGAGCAGTTTGCAGGAGGGCCTGTTTGACCGCAGCGTGCTGCTGGGCAGCCGCTCTTACTCACTGTTTGATTTGCTGATGGTCATGGCCACCCTGCTGGCATTGGTGGTGATCGCCAGCACCCTGACTAATCTGATGCGATCGCGCGTTCTGCAGGTCACCGGCATTAGCCTGGCCGCCCAAGAAGCGATCTCGGTGCTCTCGAAATACACCCTAATTTTGCTGGGCACCGTGGTGGTGCTTCAGCTTTGGGGCATCGATCTCAGCTCCATTGCCCTGATCGCTAGTGGTCTTGGTATTGGAGTGGGCCTGGGCCTGCAAGGGCTAGTTAAAGACTTTGTCAGTGGTCTCGTGCTCGTGTTTGAGCGCCCGATGCAGGTGGGTGACTTTGTTGATTTTGGTCAGGTCAAAGGCACTGTTGCCCGCATTGGCTCGCGCAGCACCGAAATTCGCACCCTTGACCATGTCTCGATCATCGTGCCCAACTCCCGTTTTTTAGATTCAGAGGTGATCAACTGGAGCCACGGCAACCCCGTATCGCGCATTCGCCTGCCGGTGGGGGTGTCTTACAGCGCTGACCCTCAGCAAGTCAAAATTGCCCTGCTCGAAGCCAGCCAAAAAAATCAGGAAATTTTGACGGCTCCTGCCCCCCAGGTATTTTTCCTAGGCTTTGGTGACAGCGCCCTCAACTTTGAGCTACTGGTATGGATTGCTCAGCCTAGCCGCCAGCTGGTGATCAAAAGCGATCTGTACTTTGTGATTGAGGCCAGCCTACGCCACCACGACATTGAGGTGCCGTTTCCCCAGCGCGATCTGCACATTCGTTCGGGGTACCTGCCCATGTCCCGCCCATCGGAAGCACAGGAATATTTGGACCAGGCGGGCAACGAGTCAGCCCGTGGGTCAGAAGAGGCCTAGCAACACCGTTGATTTCTGTAAGGCCAGACTGAGGCGGATCGTTCTCCTGGTGGTTATGACAATAGAGACCTAATGCTGAATGCTGGTTGGCGATCCTTAGTGGAGTAGGAAAAATAACGGTTTTTCTGGTAGAGGCGACCTCTTTTTAAGCTGAGACAATTGAATTTAGACCTAGCCTGATCAGGGCGAACCACAGCGCTTTGGAGGGCAGCAAAAAATAAGGAGCGCTTTAGGGAAAGTTAGCTAAAATTACAGCCGTATTTGCAGAGAAACCGGGGTTCTATACCCACACGTTCCCGAATTGGTCGCCTAACGGGTTTCTCGAGTGAGGAGTATAGGGAGCTAATTTCCATGAAACCAGTCTGGCCCAACGTCCCCCTTAGCCGCTGGTCAAAGCGGCTGTTTAAGTCGCTTGCGCTGTTTATTACCTCGGTCTTTCTGGTCACTGGCCTATCGGTGCCAGGGTACGGTGCGGCTCAGCCCACAGCGCTAACGCCCAACACTGATGCCGAAGCTGGATTGGAAGTGTTGATGGCCCAGGAACCGAACACCTCGGGCAACGCCACCCTCTACTTTGAAACCTCTACCTTTACCATTAGCGTCTTTCCCAGGAATTCTCAAACCCTGCGGATGAATGTCTACAACAGAGAAACTCGGCAGTCTGAACAACTCAATGCTCCTGTTACCCGCCGCGACGGAATTATCAGTAGCGACTGGATAAGCTATGACAGCTTTGGCTCGCGCGGAGGCCGCAACGTTGTCTACCGGGCTAGTGGCAACCTAAGAAACAACCAGGCCCGCCTCGAAATCGTTGAGGTCTCCACCAGTGCCATATTGCTGAGCCAAAACAGCACCAGCGTTCGAGACTTCTTCCTTCCCGGAGCTAACCCTAACCCTGGCCCTAACCCTAACCCTGGACAGGGCGACCTGCTCAACCGCACGCTTGTGGGCTTTGATACCCAAAATCACTCGGTTCGGGTGTTTAACGACAACGGCGTAACCAAGCTGAATGTCTACAACAGAGTCTCTGGTCAGCCGCTGGTCAATGGTCTGACTGCCACCGCAGAAGCCACTGAGATTGCCCCCTACCGATGCTGGGTCAACTACTTTGGCGGTCAAAGTTATGGCGGTGCTGCGGCCCGCTACTTCGTTCGAGTCAGCGGTGATGGACAGGCACGGCTGGAGGTGATTGCCGCCAACGGCGGGGTGCTACTGTCAGAACCTAGAGTCAACTCTGCGCCTCTGATCACTAATATTCCCCAGGCCGATCGCCCCGCTTGTTTTGGCAGCGGCGCCACCGTGCCCGATGGGGCTGGCCTAGAGCCTTTTGTGGCTGCCGTCTTTGGTGGTGACAATGAACTCCAGCGGGTGCGCCAGGTGCTACCTAGTGGCAGCAGCCAGGGTGTAGGTGGTTTGACCTGCGTCATCAACCCTCGCTTTGAGGATGCGCCCCAGGGTCGATTTATCAGTGCGGCGGAGTGCAGCGATCGCAACGACGCCAGTGCGGTGGTCAATTTCTTGCGGGGTCGCGGGCTCAACTCTCGCTTGGTCTACCGCAACTTTAGGTATCGCTAGAGCTGAGTAGCCGGAGTTCTCGGCCAGAAGTCAAAAAACAGGCAAGAAAGGGGGAGACAGAGCTGTCTCCCCCTTTCTTGCCTCATGGACTTTACGGAGCCAAGCGGGCTTTTTTGAGGCGGTTCTCTTCGTACCAGGCGGCGATCGCAGGCACCCAAGCGGCAAAGTGGGGCCAAATTTCTTCGCACATCTTCTGAGCTTCGAGCTGAGCATCGGCCTTCCAGCGCAGGTCGAGCAGGTGCATCACCGATCGCACGTTGGCCGACATCACCCAGTGCTGACGAATATCAAAAGGAATCAGCCCTCGGGCGTGCTCTTCGGCAAATCCCTGATCGATGCGGGTTTTGTAGCGGCGGCTGGCTTCTAGGCACCAGTCAATATCCTGCTGGCGAGCTTCGGCGGTGTATTCGTACTTCTTGCCCTGGCGATCGGTGTAGTAGCCCAGGGGCCGCAGGTAAAAGACTTCTTCCACCTCGCGCTTGCCGTCTACTACATCAAGAATGCGCTGCCCGGTATATCGGAAGGAGTTGTGAACAACCACACCGTTGGCGACAAAGTTATGCCACGGACCTTCCACCTCGAGGTCATAGGTGGTTTGTAGGCCTAGATATTCAACTGCAACCACTCCAACAGGGTGAGCTTTGAGCTTTCGGCCTGCTGGTATTGGCTTAGCCGCCCAAAATTTCGGCTCCAAAATGGGCTGGAAGTTCGTCGCAAACTCACCCTCTAAATGGTTTTGGTGTAGGTGCTCGTGGCAAGGCTGGCAGACAGAGATAAGATTATTAAACTCGTAAGCCAGTGACTCATCGGCAAACACAGGGACTAAATGATGAGCGTGGAGGTTGCCGCCCTGGTTACCGCAGCGCTGACAAATATAGTTGAACTTGGCGTGTACTTGGGGTGCAATCTGGCGTGTCCAGGCACCAATTAACTCTCGCTCTGTTGATGTGCCGCCCTTCCAAAAGTTAGAGTCCGGCCCCCGTTTTGTAAAGGTCTTGGCATTGATTCGGCGCTGTTCTAGGTTTGCTTTTGACAGAGCCAACTTATAGCCCTTGACGCCCTTATTCCAAGGATTATCGGTGCCAGGTGAGCGTTTATTAAGTTCTAACCCGTGGGCATATACCCACTTTTTGACAGACTCGATAGAGCATTCTGCGAGGGCAGCTATGTCATCTACGTAGAGCCCTTGAGCAAGCTGAGTTTGGAGCCAAGCTTTGTCACGGTAAAGGCCGTTGCCTGCGACAGTCTTAAGCCCGCGCCGTCGTCCTGAGGGCAACTTGAGCTGAAATTGTTTGGCCCAATGGCGAATAACCTCAGCAGAACACCCACACTGCTCAGCAATTTGTTGTGCCGTTAAACCCTGATTGACTTGGGCTTTTAGCCAAGATTCCTGGCTGTAGAGGGCATCGGGGCGCACAACGCCGTTGGTCATCAGTTCACAAGTTTTAGTAATCGCCAGCACTTGATGGTTGGCATCGGCAACTAATCCCAACGCATCTCCCATGCGCTGCCACCCTTGGGATGTATAGAGGCGATGGTTGGTCGTGCAGTCGAGGGTTTTACCATCGGCTAGGGTGAGGCGATAGACCGGCTGCAAGCCGCTACACATGACATCTTGAATGTGACCAACTTCAAAAAAGCCTGTTTCTTCGTTCAAAACCCGCAGCCGCATTTTCTTGAGGCGGGTTTTGAAGTCGCGGCGATAGGTACCGGGGGGTTCGCCGTTGCGCCCACGAATCTTGCGCTCTCGGCTAGCCTTCTCTCCGTTAGTCCACAAATCGTATAGCTCAGCGATTTTGGTTTTTCTCAAACCACCAGAGGCGTGAACGAACGTCACCTCAGTATCGCCTGCCAGGCACTGCACATCGAAGGAAACGCCGACCCGATGAGTACGGATCTGCTGCATGGTGCTGTGGGGAAACCAGCCGACGTTAAACACAATTTGCGGGTGCTCTAGCGGGCCGTAGTGACCCCGTCCGCCCTTAAGGAGACTGGTGACTAAGATTTCGCCGCAGCGCTCTTCACTGGGCCATTGGGCGCGATCGTGCGCCACAAAGCCCTCGGCGTAGTCTTGGTGCATGGCGGCGTACATGGTCTGTTGAGGGTTTGGGGTCTGAGAAATGACCTCAACGGTGAAGCGATCCATAGCGCAGATTTCTAAGGTTTAAACATCTAAGTATTCAACATATTCGACCGCGCGCCGTCCCTTGGGAGCAGGTTCAGACGCACGAGTCGGTGTGGTGGTAGATGCTTCTGGCGTTTTTTCCAAGGCGCTGCTTGAATGCTCCTCTAGGCCGATTTGCTCTGGTGATGCTTCCAAATGCTCCAATTCTGAAAACTTGAGGGATTCTGAAATGCCTGGTGCTGCAACAAATTGAGGCTCTAATTCTGACTGTTGCAGCACGGCAGCGTCGGGTGCAGAGTCTACAACGAAGGCTGTGGCGGAACTTGGCGGTAGTGGCTTGGCCGATCGCAGTAAGCTTTGCCCCTCTTCCAAGGCCGATCGCACGATCGCATCGCTCTCTTGGCCCAGCCTAATTTGAAAGCAGTCGAGTAGGTGCGATCGCACCGACATTCCCGCCAGATACTCTTCATTGCCCTGGGCCAAGCGCACCAACCGCCGCACGGCCACCAGCCGCTTTAGCGGGTCAGGGTGGCTCAGCAGACCCAAATTGTGATCCACCTGAGCTACGGGGGCAGCATCCCACAGATCATCGCTGCGCTGGGTCGAACGAGACGATCGCAGCAGTGCCCCCACCGCAAACAGCGCCAGCGCTCCCTGCCCGGTGAGCAGCAGCGCCATCAGCAGCGAGTGGGTATTGTGCCACAGGGCGGTAAAGGTATAGGTGCTAACTCCCGTGACCAAACCCAACATCAACGCCTGCTGCTGTGGGGTAGCCGGCAACGGCAGCCCCTGCTGAAGACGCTGCGTTAACCCCTTGCGCTGGCGCGGCGAGAGCTGCAAAATCTGCTGATAGGCCACCAGCCCAATCCCCGCCGAGATCACCAGGGCACCGTTGACCAAGCCCAGGGCTAGGCTACCCAAGCCCAAGCCCCACATCTGAGGATGCTTAAGCAGCAGCGATCGCCCCTCAGCGCTGTTTTTCGGCCACGGCAGCGACAGCCGCCACCCCTGACGCAGAAGCGCTGACTTAGGGCGCGGCGACGGCGGCGGTGAAACATCCAGAGTGGGTCGAGAAATGACGGGAGAAACCACGGGAAGCTTTTGTAGGCGTTATGAACCAAGGCTTAGCATAGCCTGCCCCCCTATCTTAGGCTCCTTTTTGCAGGAAAACTAAAGGCTCTAGCCCTCGAAATTGTCTAATAATTGCCGACAGCTAACCCTCTCCCTCCTCATCTCCCTTCACTCCCCCACATCTAAGCCACACAGATACCGTACTGAGGCAGCAAATCATGGATGACATAAAAGTGGTGGGCTCGTAGGGCGTCGTGGAAGAGCTTCCAGTTGCTGGTTAAAAACTGGGGCGAGTAGGGCAGGCGCGAGTCTATGCGATGGCCCAAAGCCGGTCTTTGACCATCGCCCTCGCCGACAATACCCAAAGCCTTATGTTTCCAAGACCCGTAGCCATTGGCGATATAGCTCACCTGGGCAGGGCCAAAGCTAAAGGAACCCTGGGCGATGTGGTCTATCCACTGGCGGTGGCGGCAGTCGCCCTCTCCTAGAGTGGTTTCAAACAGCATCGCGATTTTGTCCTTGTCGGCCGCTGGCAGCCCTGGAACATCGGCATCGGCATCCTCCAATCTGTAGCGCTGCATGGCTTTGCAGAGTTCATCAGCTGCTGCTAAATAGTCTTTGGGGTTGTCGCGGCTGATTTTTTCGCCCCGACCGTTCGTGTAGCCCCAGCGCAAGTAGGGTTTGTCAGGGTTGCTCAGCACCGTGCCGTGGCCCAGGGGGAGCGCTCCGCCAATGAAAAAGCCCTTGAGTCGATTCATCAGGCTTTGGTCGGGCCTGTCGTTGCTGTCAACCAGGTCACGGGCGCTGTTGATTTCGTGGCTGACCCCCGCAAAGCCTTGGTGAGCCCAGGTATCGGCAAACACGTGCAGGGTAATGCCCAGGCGGTGCAAACCATAGCTGCGGTAGCGCTGCTCAATACACTCACGCACCATGGTTTGGGCGACGGGGCTATTGGGGCGACAGATCAATTTTTCAATAAAGGTGCCGGGCGGATCCTGACCAGCGGGCAGGCCACCGTTACCCGGCAAAAAATGAAAAGGGATCCAAACCTTGCAGTTAGCCAGCTCTTTGAAGTTGCGGTAGTCGAGCATTTTGTGGGCCGAGCTGATGCGATCGAACATCGCGCCGTTGTCGAAGCGAATCAGCCCCGCCTGGGTGGAGTCGTCGACATACTGAGCGCTGTGGGCCACAATGTCGGCCTCTCGGTGCTCAAAACCGGCCAACCGGGCGCACACATAGGTCACCCCGTGGTGAAAATCAATTTGCATAACACTGCACGGCTAGCGGCGATCGAAGGGCAATACATCCCAAAACCCAGGGTATGGGTTAGTGTGCCCTGCTAGCGTTAAGCATTGTGATGTGGGGTTTAAGGGTTTCAGGTTTAGGGTTCAGGGAGTAAGAGTTGCGATCGAGGTTGCGCCCTGAACCTTATACCTTGCACCCTGAACCTTTTATCCTCTCCTTTTAGTTGTCTTGAGGAGTCGCGCTGGTGGCTTGCGATCGCGCAAACGACTGGTGAATTGCATTCAACACCGGGTCGATATCGTCGGTGGTGTCGCCGTAGTAGCTGGTAATGGTGGCGGTGGCGGTGGGGTAGCCCACATAGGTGATAAATGCGTTGGGCAACGCATCAGGAATGCCGCTAATCCAGAGGCGTACGGCGGTGACTCCGTCAATGGTGACGGCATCGTAGCGGGTGACGGTGTAGCCATTGGCACGCAGAGACTCTAGCGACTCGCCCACAACCTCGCGGGGAGGTGCCTCCTGCCAGGTGACCTCAGTGCGCATGGCGGGCAGGCTGCCGCTGGCCCCGATGCTGTCAGCGACGAGTTGGGGGGCATCAGCCTGCTCACTCACCTGCCACCCGGCCGGAAATGCAATGGAGAATAAATCTGCGTAGCTGGAGGTTTCTAAAACCGGGGGAGCTTCAGCGGCGGGGGCGGCCTCAGCCGCTACCAGTTGGTCTGGAGCCTGCGCCAGGGCAGGAGATAGGCCAACGGTCAGGGCCGCTGCTCCTAGTATTAAGGCCCAGATTTTAAGTTGTCCCATCACGACTCTTCTTTGTACTGACTCAACCACTGCTGTTTAGTATGGCCCATCGATAGGATAGGGCGATCGCCTTGCGGGCAGGTCACCATCGCTTGTGGGCGGCTCTTCAAACATCGCTCTGCTGGTGGGTGTATGCAGGAACCTGCTCTCCCGCCAACGCTACACTAACCTTTTAGACCCCACCTCTCCTTGCCCATGCCCCCGGCTCCCGACTCTGACCCCAAACCTGGCCATCTCTACGTGGTGGGCACGCCTTTGGGCAACCTCGAAGATATGACTTTCCGAGCGGTGCGAATGTTGCAGTCGGTTGATTTAATTGCCGCCGAAGACACTCGCCACACAGGCAAGCTGCTCCAGCATTTTCAAATCACTACGCCGCAGATTAGCTACCACGAGCACAACCGCCACAGCCGCATCAATGAGGTGCTGCACCACCTGCAAGCCCGGCAGCACGCTGTCGCCCTAGTGTCAGATGCAGGAATGCCAGGCATTTCTGACCCTGGTTATGAACTGATCGCGGCCTGCGTGGAGGCCAACATTCCCGTGGTGCCAATTCCGGGTCCGACGGCGGCGATTACGGCGCTCTGTGTGGCGGGGTTGCCCAGCGATCGCTTCGTCTTCGAGGGCTTTTTGCCCCTCAAGGGTAAGGAGAGAACCGCGCGGTTAGATGCCATTGGCCAAGAAGATCGCACCATCGTGCTCTATGAAGCGCCCCACAAGCTGCTCAAAACCCTGGAGGATTTGGTGGCGACCTTAGGGGGCGATCGCTCCGTCACCCTAGGCCGCGAGCTGACCAAACGCTTTGAAGAATTTTGGCGCGGCACCCTAGGCAGCGCCCTAGCCCACTATCAGAGCGAAGCCCCCAAGGGCGAATTTACCGTTGTTATCCAGGGGGCGACCCGTGCAGTTCCGGTGCTGTCTGAGCAAGCCATCAAAGCCGAGCTAGAACGTCTGCTAAATACAGGCATGTCTCGCGCCGATGCCAGCCGTCAATTGGCTAAAGCGACAGGGCAATCGAAGAAAAACATCTATCAACTTTCCCTTGGTATTGATACCGGAAATCTCGCCAACTAGCGGTCTAGCCTCATTGCCCTCTGCCGATAGCATCAGTCCAGATAGGTCTGCAACAGGCGAATTACCGCTGCTACTGAGGCCAGCGATGCCGTTTCCGTGGCGGTATGGTACTCAGTGGTGGGAATTTGCAGCGTGGTACCGGTCACCGATCCTTCTGTAGCGGCGGTGAGGCGACCCATCTCGGTGCGGCCCAGGGAGTAAGGCTTGGAGCGGCTCAGGTTTTGGGCGGCAATGTAGTCGTCTTTATAGCTGTAGGGAATGTCAAGCTGGGTGCAGCGATCGGCTAGCTCTTGGGTGATGTCGGCGGCAAAATCGGCGCTGGCGTCTTTACGGCGCAGGGTAACGAGCTGCTGGTCAGCGGCCTCGCGGCTGTGGTAGGGACTGGTATCGAGGGCCACCAACCGCTGGGTCGCAATGCGCTGCCGCTGAAACCACGATAGGGCATAGCGCCAGCTGCGGCCCGACTCTTCCTGGGCGGTGAATAGGGCGGTGCCCTCAAACCCGCAGCGAAACAAAAAGATAATGATGGCGGCGCTGATGACATTGTCGAGCTGAGCCGAAATGTAGCCATCCTTGAATTGCAGACGATCTAAGAATGAAATTGGGGTACCGGGCTGAAGGTAGTCGAGCCCATCGACCTCAAAGATTAGGTTCTTGCGCTCGGGGCAAATGTAGGAGTTGGTAATGATCCCCTGGCCGATGTAGGTGCCGGTGTAGGGTAGGTGAGCCTGCACCCGCTGCCCCTGAAAGCGATTCTCAATGGTGTGCAGCATTTGTTCAGACACCGAGTCGCCGGTCAACTCGCTCTGGTTGCCCGCAATAAAGGCGGCGTACTGAAACTCGTTGGGGCCGGTGCAGAGCAGGCCATGGCGATCGATGTGGGCTGACAGCATCAGGTCGTGGGGGCGGTGGCCCTGGGCCACCAGCACGCCGTGATAGTAGCTGACCTCAGCCCCGACCTCGTCTAGCTCGCGCCGCAGCACTCGAAAGAACGAGTCTTCGCTGCCGACCACCGAGGGTTCGCGAATTAGAAATTGCAGAATTTCAAGAAAATCGGCTAGGCCTTCTAAGGGCGCTGGGGCAGAGGCTAACGAAGCCTGGGCAGAAGCCGCGGGGCCAACGAGTTGATCCACAACCAGGTTCAGTGGGCTCATGGGAAAGGGCCTGCCAGAGGTTTGCCTGCGGTGCTGAAAACGTGACTGGGAGGATGAATTTGAAGCGATCGCGTTGGCGATCGCCGCTATATCTATGTATCCCAGAACACCTTCCGCCTCCCAGAACAGTACCCCGAAGCCCTGTGACGTTTAGTGAAGCCCAATACAAATTCCGCAGTTTTTTCGCGATCGCATAATCCTGCAAACCCCAGTGGAGAACCGGAGTATAATGGAACCTATCGCTCTTTACCCCGCTTCCCTGTGGATTTGTCTTCTAAAAGTGAATACGCTCTGCTAGCGCTGCTAGAGCTGAGCCCCCACTATGCCAGCGGCGAGCCGCTGCAAATTCGGCAGATTGCTAGCCAGCAGAATATTCCCGATCGCTATCTAGAGCAACTGCTGGCCACCCTCCGCCGGGCAGGGCTAGTCAAGAGCCAGCGTGGGGCGCGCGGGGGCTACCTGCTGGCCCGTGATCCGTGGAAGATTACCCTCTATGATGTGGTGAGCTGCATAGAAGGGTTTGAGCCCCAGGCCGACCCCACCCAGGTGTCTAACACGCCAGAAGCGCAGGTTATT
Source organism: Leptolyngbya subtilissima AS-A7 (assembly GCF_039962255.1). Taxonomy (NCBI): domain Bacteria; kingdom Bacillati; phylum Cyanobacteriota; class Cyanophyceae; order Leptolyngbyales; family Leptolyngbyaceae; genus Leptolyngbya; species Leptolyngbya subtilissima. The sequence goes on from NZ_JAMPKY010000005.1 coordinate 372,142, forward strand.
CAAGGCGTGTGGGGAGAGGTGCGCCAAGCCGCCGAGGGAGTGCTGCAAAAGTACACCTTGCAAGACATGGTCGAAAAGCGCAACGCCCAACAGCAAGTCGACATTATGTATTACATCTAGGCCAGGCCCATGCGAATTGCCGAAAACGTGACTCAACTCATTGGCCGCACCCCGTTGGTGCAGCTCAACCGCATTCCTCAAGAGGAAGGCTGTTTGGCCCGGCTCGTGATCAAGCTGGAGGGCATGAACCCCTCCGCCTCGGTCAAAGACCGCATTGGCATCAACATGATTGAAGCCGCTGAAGCCGAAGGGCTGATTACCCCCGGCAAAACCACCCTGGTCGAGCCCACTTCGGGCAACACCGGCATTGCCTTAGCTATGGCGGCGGCGGCCAAGGGCTACCGCCTGATTCTCACCATGCCTGAAACCATGAGTTCCGAGCGGCGGGCCATGCTGCGGGCCTACGGGGCCGAACTAGAGCTCACCCCCGGCGTAGCCGGAATGTCGGGCTGCATTCAGCGGGCGCAGGATATTCTCGACAGCCTGCCTGATGCCTACATGCTGCAACAGTTTCGCAACCCGGCTAACCCCGACATTCACCGCCGCACCACCGCAGAAGAAATCTGGGCTGACACCGATGGCCAGGTCGACATCCTAGTGGCTGGGGTGGGTACGGGCGGCACGATTACCGGCGTGGCCGATGTGCTGAAGCAGCGCAAGCCGGGATTCAAGGCGATCGCCGTCGAACCCATCAACAGCCCAGTACTCTCAGGCGGGCGACCCGGCTCCCACAAAATCCAGGGCATTGGGGCGGGTTTCGTCCCTGAAGTACTGAACGTCAGCCTGATTGACGAAGTGGTGCAGGTGGCCGATGAGGATGCGATCGCCTACGGTCGCCGCCTCGCCCGTGAAGAGGGCCTGCTCTCGGGCATTTCCACTGGAGCCGCCGTCAAGGCCGCCGTGGAGGTAGGCATGCGCCCCGAAAACGACGGCAAGCTGATTGTGATCATCCAACCCAGCTTTGGCGAGCGCTACCTGAGCACGCCGCTGTTTCAAGACCCCGAGCTGATGGCCCCTCTGGTGATGAGCTAGTAGTCTGCCAAGCCAAAGGTGATGGGTTAGCGAGGTACAGGGTTCAAGGTTCACGACTAGACTTGAACCATACACCATAGACCCTGAACCCTAGCTATTTGAGCCTGTCACAGTTAGCTTACTTAAGTACAGTTTCTCTAAGATTCTGTCAATTAGTCCTGCAACCTGTAGCCTAGTGACTGCCAAGGAATTTGACATCGACCAGGCGATCCCGCTGCTGCGTGAGGCCGTGGCCCCGTTTCCCAAAGCCGCCATGTTTCAACTGGCGGAAGAGGGGTTCAACACGCTCTACGAGCAGCTCGTCGCCTGCATCATCTCCATTCGCACCTACGACGAGATGAGCGTGCCGGTGGCGCAGCGGTTGTTTGCTCGGGCGCGATCGCCGGAGCAAATGGTAGGGCTAGAGGTAGAAGAGATTCTGACCCTCATTGACGGGTCTACCTTTGCCGAGAACAAGGCCCCACAAATCCACCAAATTTCTCAGCAAATTTTGGATGAATTCGGCGGCGATCTACCTGCTGACCCGGAAGTGCTGATGCAGTTTAACGGGGTGGGGCCGAAGTGTGCCCACTTAGCGCTGGGGGTGGCGCTGGGTCACCCCTGCATCAGCGTCGATGTGCATGTGCATCGGGTTACTAACCGCTGGGGCTACGTGCAAACCAAATCGCCCGAAAAGACAATGACGGCTCTGGAAGCCAAACTGCCACAACCCTACTGGGTTGAAATCAATCGGCTGCTGGTGCCCTTTGGCAAACATATCTGCACGGGCAACCGACCTAAGTGCGGGCGTTGCCCCCTAGCCGATATGTGTGCTCAAGTGGGAGTCGCAGCGGCGACTCCCTAGTACTCCCTTAGGAATTCAGGCCTAAAGCGCCTTCACAGCCTCTGGCTGCGTCGCTAAGTATTGCTGAATTGAGGCAGCATCGTCCTGACCCAAGGTGATCTGGTTGTAGGCTGCTTCCAGATTGCCGGAAAATAGCGCCTGGAACCGGAAGCTGCTGTACTGGGTGGGTAAGGGGGTGGCTAATGCGTCTTCCTTACTGATGCCTACGGCTTTCCAGCCCTCGGCCAGAGTAACTAGATTGTCCAGGTAGCTCTTGAAGGCAACTAAACCCTCGATATCTGTGACGGCACCATGCCCTGGCAGCAGCGTAGCTGTGGGGTAGTCAATCGTGAGCTGCTCTAGAGTAGCCTGCCAGGCGCGAATATTACCGTCGGACACGTAGGGAACGCTCTCGTTGAACAGCAAATCGCCCGCGATTAGCACGTCGGCATCGGGCACGTAGACGACAACATCGGTGCCGCCAGAGTGGCCTTCAAACTCGCGAATTTGGACACTGCGCTGGTTTTCTGCTGGTTCTTGCTCATCGCTCAACCACAGATCCCAGGTGCCGCTGATGCTCACGTCGGGCGGTGTGGGGTTGGGGTCATTCTCGCCGTTGCGAGTAAGCATGAACTCGCGAATCGGACCACGCCCAAGAATCGGCAGCTGACGGCTAGCAGCAGCTGGATTGCCCCCTGTGTGGTCGAAGTGGTAGTGGGTGTTGACCACGTACCTTACCGGCCGATCGGTGAGGGTGGCCACGGTTTCAAACAGCAGGTCGCCTAAAGCTTCAGTTTGAAACGGATCGACCACCAGCACCCCGTCGCTGCCGATGACGATGCCGCCATTGCAGATTGCCATGCCCGGGTCGGCGGGCGGAAAGTCTACGCTAGCGATCAGCCCATAAACGCCATCGCTCAGTTCCTCTAGGGTGAGCCCGGCTGACTCTAAGGTGGCGGGGGTAGGGGTATCTTGGGCCGTAGCACGAGGTTGCAAAGTAATCAGACCCACTGCCGTCAGCGTCACCAGTAGCAGCCCTAATACCCATTGCTGTAGCTGTTTCATTGCTTAAAGTCCTGGAAAAATACGATTTGCGGTTTGTCACCCTAAAGTGAACACGTTTCAAACTACAGTTGTTCCACAATATCGAACTTTAGAAATTCTGGCTAGGTGGTCAAGCAATGCCATAGGCTAGAGTCACCTTCATCTAGCAGTATCGAATCCTTTCTGAACCCTCTTTTATGGAATCAGCGCAACCGCACCTCAGCCTGGATGGGCAGATGGTCCGATGCCTGAGCCGCCTCGGCAACGACTTCGGCAGACACCATCTCTAGGGTTTCTGGGGTGTAGAAGATGTAGTCGAGGACGTACTGGGGCTGGTCAGACGGAAAGGTGAACGACGACGGAGCCGTGGGCAGTGCCGATGCCAGCACCGGGGAGTCGAGCAGTATGCCAATCGATCGCGGATCGTCGCTCTCATTGCGGTTGAGGCTGCTATTGAAGTCGCCCAACAGTAGAACGGGGTAGTCCTTGGCGTAGCCCTCAGCTAAATCCCGCACCACCTGGGTTTGGCGGATTCGGGTAGGCGCGTCAAACGCTTCAAGGTGAACGTTGATCACGATTAGGGTTTGGCCGGACACGTCGATTTCGGTGACTTGGGCAACGCGATCGAGGTAAAGCGCATTGTAGTAGAACGGATTCGTCGGCACCTTTTCTAGCACTAGGCGCTCGTTGCGGCGAACAGGATAACGGCTGAGCACGGCCTGCCCGGAGATTACCTGTTTGTAGTGGGCCTGGGGTGGCCAGTAGGGGAAGGGCACGTAGCGTTTGTCCCAGTTGACGGCGATCGCCCCAAAGGCCATCTCCAGCGCCGCCGAAACCGCATACTGCTGGTTGAGGTTGAACGATCGGTAGGCGTCAAAGTCAATTTCTTGCAGCGCCAGAATGTCGGGCTGGAGAGTTTCTAGGGCAGCGATCGCTGTGGCCTGGTTGTCATCAAAGAGCGCTTTGTCGCGCTCGACCGCCTGCTGATTAGTCAACCCCGACAGGTAGCCAATGTTGTAGCTGACTACGCTAAGCTGCTCAGGGTTGGCAGTGCCGGGAGGGTCGGCCTCGTAGGTGACCAGGTCGTCGTAGTCTGCCTCATTCCAGTTGGGCGAGCTGATGTAGGCGAAGGTGCCCGCCAGGGCCACTACCGGCAGCCCCAAGGCGATCGCCACCCCCAAAATAATGTTTTTCATGGACTAATTTTATGGCCTCAGCTGACCCCTCGCGCCTGCCGCTGCGGTTTTGGATTGCCGCGTTGGTGGCGTTTATTAACGCAGTGGGGTTCACGCTAATTATTCCGCTCATCTACCCCTATGCGGTGGAGTTTGGCCTCAGCGATTTTCAAGCCAGTTTACTGACTACGGCTTATGCGGCAGCCCAGTTTATTGCCACCCCTATTTTGGGGCGGCTCTCCGATCGCATGGGCCGCAAGCCCCTGCTGATTGTCAGCTTGCTGGGCACGGTGGCGGCGAATTTAATGGCGGGGCTGGCCTCAGTGGCCTGGGTGCTGTTTGCGGCGCGACTGCTCGACGGCATCACGGGCGGCAATACCTCCATCGCCCAAGCGATTGTCAGCGATATCACCACGCCAGAGCAGCGGGCGCGGGCCTACGGCATTTTTGGGGCGGTGTTTCGGCTGGGGTTTGTAGTGGGGCCACCGCTGAGCTACGTGGCACAGCTGGTGCCGCCGCCGCCGGGGTTTACCAGCCTAGGCACGGGATTTTTGTTTTCGGCGGCGATCGCCCTATTCGCCACCGCGCTCTGCCTGGTGCTGCTGCCAGAAACACTGGCAACCGGCTCCAGCAAGTTTCAGTTTTCTTGGCAGGACTTCGGCTTTGGTCGACTGGTCAGATCGGCCACCGATAAACGCTTTGGCCGCATCTTTTGGCTGACCTTCTTTAGCGGCTTTACCTTTACGATTTTTACCTTTGCGTTTCAGCCCTTCTTTCTTAAGGTGCTGGGGCAAGACGCCCGCAACCTGGCGATCATGTTTGCGGCGGTGGGGATGATTGGCTTTGTGACTCAGGTATTTGCCCTAGAGCCGCTGCGGCGACGGTTTCGTCTGGTGCAGATTTTGGCGGGGGCATTGGCTGCGCGGGGAATTTTGTTTTTGCTGATGCCCGCGTTTCCCAACATCGTGGCGTTTGTGGCGATCGCGGTCGTCTTTAGCGCTGTCAACTCGTTCCCCATGCCGCTGATCGATGCGCTGCTGTCGCTCAACAGCGGCCCGCGCGAACAGGGAGAAGTGATGGGGCTGAACGCCTCGTACCTGAGCATTTCCAACGCGATCGGCCCGGCGACAGCGGGGCTGCTGGTCAGCGTTAGCTACAGCTTCCCGTTTTGGATTGCCGGAGCGCTAACGCTGCTGACCGCCTGGTTTGCCATGACGCTATCGGGGCGCGGTACGGCGAAGGTATAGAGAGGTTTTCGCCTAAGTCGATCCACTATCCTTAGATCTATTGTCCCTGGAGGAAAACTCGGTGACTGCCCGCGAACAACTCCTGCTTGAGATCGACAGTGCCCCAGACTTTTTGCTAGAAGAAGTGCTGGATTTTTTACTGTTTGCTAAGACACGGCGGCAACGATCGCCCAATTCAGACAAATCTGACGGAGCTGCTGACGAACCCCCCAAGCCTATCTGGGCTGCTTTTGAAGAATTTGCCGATTCACTGCCTGAGGCTATGGCTACTACTCTACCTGCCGATGGCGCAGCCCAACTAGATCACTATCTCTACGGCTCCCCCAAGAGCGACTAACCCGAGCTTTAGATGAGAACCTTATTCGCCGATACATTTTATTGGGCTGCAATGCTCAACCCCAGGGATCATTGGCATCAAGTGGTCAGGCAATTCAATCAAACGCTAGGGGCAGTAGAGTTAGTCACTACAGATGAAGTGTTGGCTGAATTCTTGAATTTCTTTTCGAGCTTCGAACCGTTTGTTAAGAAAGGTGCAGTTCAGCGAGCCAGCCTGTTACTGCAAAGTCCCATGGTTCAAGTCGTTCCCCAAAGCCGGGATACCCTCTTGAGGGGGCTAGATCTCTATGGACAGCGCTTGGATAAAGGCTACAGCTTGACCGACTGCATCTCAATGCAAACTATGCAAACCTTAGGCATTAAGGAAGTGCTCAGCCATGATCGGCACTTCGTTCAAGAAGGCTTTACGATTCTCTTTCCCTAACCGCCTAAAGGTTCTGTTTTGAGGGAGAGAAACCACCAGAGTTCTATGGTCATCTCTGGTGGTTTCTAGGTTTAGTGCCTGAACCCTGCGGGATAGGGCAGGCAGTAACTTTAGGCGACTTCTTCCAGCACTTCAACCCCCGACTCAGCTTCGCCCAGCACGGTGAGGAACTGTAGCGCCATGGCGATGTAGGTGGCGCACTGGGTTGGTGGTAGCTGGTAGAAGGCCTGCCAGGCAGCGGCTTTGTCAGACTCGTAGGCGGCGATGCGATCGGGCTGGTGGTCGAGCCAGCCGAGGCGTACGGCGTGGCCGATCAGCACATCGAGATAGATGTGGTCTTCAAAGTAGAGGTCGGGGTTGACCTTGAAGATTTCGCCCATTTCGCGCAGGGCTTCAAGGTTGACATGGCGGTATTCGGGAGCCTGGATTTTGTTTAGCAAGTGGGTGATGCGGCGCTCAAAGTTTTGCTCGCCAGGGGTCATTTCGGAGAGAATGCGATCGCTATCCAACCTGTTCTTGCGGTCAAACTTATTGCCGATCACAATGCCCTTGGAGTGCTTCAGCACCTCCCAGACCTGGGTGTAAAACTCCTCCGAGATGCGGGCGATTTCGCCGTCAATCACCCGCTTGCGCCACCAGTCGTGGGAAGTGGGCGCTTCGGCTTCTTCGGCGGCTGGTTCAATGTCGTCGGGCACCACCTGCCAGTTGATGGGGTTGTGGGGCTTAACGTGCAGCGACTCCCGCCGAAAGATCGCCTGGTTGAGCCCGTCGAACCCGGCCAATACCTGGCGCAGGCGAGTCTTCAGCTCAAAGGGACTGAGGTCGATGAGTTGACCGTAGGCCTCATCTTGGGTAATGCCGCGCTCGCGGGCTAGCTCGCTGGTAATGAGCAGCAGTAGGTAGCCTACCCGCAGGGTCATCAGCCCTTTGAAGAGGGAAGGCTCGGCTTTGATCAGAATGCTGAGGTCGATCAGCACCTCCTGGGTGAGCACGTGGTCGCGCACGTCGTCGCCACAAAAGGTGCGGATCTTATCGACGATCTCGCTGTGCCCCATGGGCTCACTAATCAGCGATTCTTCGCTGTAGGATTTGCCCACGGAGATTTGCTTTTGGCGCACCAGCAGCTCGGTCACCGCATCGGATAGGGTGATGTCGGCTTTCTCTAGCAGACCGGCGGCGCGGCGCAAGATGCCCCACTGCTCTAGCTGGCTGGCCTTGGCGTAGACTTCATCTAGCAGGTCTGCGACAGTGATCGCGTGGTTGGGGCCGCCAAAGCCCGTGTTAAAGCCGCTGCCGTGCAAATGCTTGAGGGTGCTGAGCAGCTCAATTTGCTCATAGATGTTGTTTGACTGGCGCAGCTGGGTGAGCAGACTGTCGAGGTCGGTTTCGTTCTCTAGGGTGTATTCTTCGAGCAGTGATAGGGGGCCGTCGCGATCGGGCTCAAAGCCCAAGTAGGCCGTCCACAGAGGTGTGTAGCCCACGGAGGTGCTGCCCAGCTGGTAGCCGTTGACGTTTTCAACCCGCTCTAGGCTGGTGGTCATCATCAGCTGATGCAGGGGGCCAAGTTTGACGGGGACATGATCGCAGCGATCGTCCTGCAGCTCCTGCATCAGCGCCATCAGCGGCGACTCATAGATCGGTTTGTGACCCAGCTCAAACATGGCGTGGGTCAGCAGCAGTGTCACCGTGGGCCGGCCTGGCTCGCGCCAGTGGTCGTAGATGTAGGCTAGCTCACTGCGAATTTGGGCTACCAGAAAGTGGTAGTCGAGGGTGAGATAAAACCGCTGCTGATCTAAGAACGACGGCAAAAACACCACCGACTTGCCCTTGATGCGAAAAATTCGCGAGGTGGTCAGGCTGCGCAGCCGCCGCACTGGGCGACCGCTAAGGTCGAGCTTGTCGTTTTTGCCAATTTCGGCGTAGGTCGACGACAGCTCGGTGGCTGGAAACACCTGCACCGGGTCAATCTCTTCTAGGGTTTGGGTAGGCAGGCCGTAGGTGGCTAGCTCCGTTTGCAGCGCCTTGTCTTCGGCTAGCAGCGCCACCTGCACCACGGGATAGCGGTGATCGCCCAAGGCGCGGTGCCGCCCGAGGGGGTCAATATCGCTGGGTTTGAGCAGCCCGTCTTGAAGCAGCTGCCCCAGTAGGTAGAGGCTCTGGGCCCAAACCAGAGGCAGGTTGTCGTTGGGGAGACGGAGCTGGCTGCCGGGCTTCTGGCGCTCTGCTGCCAGGCTAGCTTCGGGCACATAATATAGCTCAGGCAGTAGGCCATGGCCGTCGCGATCGACGGTGAGAGCCGCCAAGCGCTCTTGGTAGAAGAGGATTTGGTCGCGATCGCCCTCAAACAGACTGTCTAGCCACAGGTAGGTAAAAAACAGCGGCCACTCGCACTCAATGTGCTCAAACTGCCGCAGTTCCTCGGGTTCGTAGTGCAGTCGGTTGGTGTCTTCAATCACGGTCTGGTGACCGTCGCGCAGAAACCGCTTGCAGCCGTAGGGGCCTTGAAGTTTGTCAATAATTTTTTGCCGAGTTTTTTGGGCCAGCTGCTCATCGTCGATGGCAAAGGCTGGGTAGCCCACTACGCTCAGCAGCGCCGCATCAATTTCCTTAGACCCCGACTCACGGGGCAGCAGCGACTCTAGGGTAATGCGGGCGCGGGCAATCTCGTCGGTGAGCACGTGAATAGTTGAGGACTGCCCCCCACGCATGCCAAACAGGTTAAATCCCCGCAGCGCTTCCAAAGCCGCCTTGGCCATGCCCACAGAGCTGGCGTTGAGCTCAGGCTTGCCGTGGTTCATTTTGTTGCCCCGTTCCCAGATGCCGTAGTCGGGGGTACGGTAGGCGCGGCCGATGTAGTAGACCAGGTTCTGCACAAAGTTGACTTCATCCTGGGTGTAGATAATTTGCAGCCCCGAGGCCGTCATCTGAGCCAGCATGAGCAAAAACACCGAGGTGGCGTCGATTTGCAGATGACCCCACTCGTCGTCTCCCACTACTGGGAGCCCAGTGCCCGTGTCGTACTTGGCGTGCAGCGCCTGAAGCGGATCCTGTCGTTCTTTAAAGTGCTCAACTTTTCTAGCCTGGCGCAGCATGGCCGTGAGTAGGCCGCGCATGAGCTTGACGACGCTCTGCTCTAGCTCCACCGTGCGGCCCCGGTCGTCGTCGAGGTGGCGGTAGGCTAGGCCTACCCCCCACACCGCCAAAATGCTGTAGACGTTGTCGCGCACCCAGGCATCGGTGTAGTTGCCGTGGACGTTCACTGCCGTGCTGGCAGGCAAGAGGCCGCTAACCGGGTGCTGCCGCGACAAAATCACGGTTTTGACCTGCTGGTAGTAGCGATCGAGCCGCTCCTGAAGGGAAGCTGAGGACATAGACAGTGACGATAAGGAAACGACGGCGGACAGTGAGAGTTAATCGAGTTTTAACCCACTGTAGGGGCGATCGGTCAAGTAATAGTCATGGAGATTACAGAATTCTGATGATTGAGCATGGTGCATTGCAAGGCAGGTGTGGGTTAGATGGCGCACTAGCAGAACCCAACAAACCCTAGTCCGTTGTTGGATTTCATTTCGTTTTACCCAACCTTAGTGGCTCGGAAACAATCCTTCCTGACAAGCTCTAGCCCGCACCCCAAATACTTCTCCCAATCTGGGATAGGGACTTTGAAAGGTTTCCGGCTCCCCTCTCCTCCCTGGGAGAGGTGCTGGGGAATGTAGCTTGCTCCCCATAGGGTGGGCTAGCCGGGACCTTACGATCTACTGAACCTACGATTTGCTTTGCAGCTAACCTTTGGGCAGTGTATTTAGCCAGTTTAGCAGCAGCGGATTGACCACCTCGGGGCGCTCGTCGTGCGGGCAGTGACCAGTGTCGGCAATGCCGTGGAAAGTAACTAGGCTGGGGCGAGCTATATCTTCGGCCAGCTTACGGTAGACCTCAGCGCCTTTGATCGGCGTCCAGGGATCGTTTTCGCCCCAGAGCACCAGGAGCGGTTGGGCAATCTTGGGCAGCAGTTCCTCGGGTTTTGGCCCCGGCGGTGCGGTGACAATGGCGGCGAACACCTTCTGCGCTGTGGGCTTGCAGGCGGGGGTGTAGATCATCTCGATCAGTTCGTCGGTGATGGCGGCGGAGTTGCGGTACACCTGCTTGAGCGAGTTGCGAATGCGACCCTTGCGGCGCACCTGGTTAAACACCAGTGGCCCAACTCGGGGCGAACTCACCAGCCAGGTAAAGGCTCCCATCACCCAGTTCAGCGGCGGGTAGAGTTCTTCAGGGCGGTGGTTGAGGCCGCCGGCACAGTTGAGCACAGCCCCGGCCCTGGCTTTGTCGGGGTGGTTGGCCAGCATCATCAGGGTCAGCAGCCCGCCGATGGAGTTGCCGACGTAAACAGCGGGAGTTTGGATGAATTCAGCCCAGAAGTCGGCCAGCAGGTCTTGCCAGAGGTCGAGGGTGTAGGGTATTTCGGGTTGATCTGAATCGCCAAACCCCAGCAGATCGATCGCATAAACCCGATGCCCTGCTGTTGCCAGAGCGGGAATGTTTTTGCGCCAGTGACCAAGGGAGGCCCCAAACCCGTGGATGAGAACAATGGGTGTTCCTTCGCCTGCGACGGTGTAGGCGATCGCATAGCCCCGCCAGGTCCAGGTGTGCTTTTCGATTGACGCCAACGAGAGGGAAACCAGTTCGGCAACCATAGTCAGAGATGTAACGAAGTGTGACTGTACTCATAATACAGCCGTCCTAGGTTTACTGGTTTTCATTCAAGTCCCAAAACGTTTTCCTCGTAGCATTTTCTCGATAGCAGCACTTGAATTTGCTTTTTCTGACAAATGCTAGACAGTACTTGAGTTAGGGCAATTCTCCTGCGTTGTTCTGCTGAGGAGTTGGGGCTCTGCTCTGTCAAATCACTCAAAGTTTGGGCGTAAAGAGTGGTCAGATGTGGATCTTGCTGGACGGCGGTCTGCTCACCCAGTTCATCTAAAAGCTTCTCAAACCCTACGCAGGCCAATCCATAGATAACGAACTTAGAGGAGATCGCCTCAGGTTTGTAGGGACGCTGTTGATCAAGGTTATTGAAGTATCCACCGTGGGTATCGATGCGTCCGCCAAAGTAGTCTTTGGTCAACGAAAAATAATCTCCGATACTCAAAGATTTTTTCCGTTTTGCGTGGCTGAGTACGCCTACGAGTTTTCTATCTGCGTTGGGCTCGATGTAGTCTGTGCAATCAAAGAAGCTAAACAGCTCACCGATGGGGGTCTCTCCAGGCGCTAAAGCAACACTTCTTTGCCGCTCAGATAGCGGGGTTTTGTCACGGATGTAGAGGTAGTCGAGGGGAAAACGCCAGGTGATAGAGACCCTGCCCCCAATAGCTAAGGGTTCTCCAGCAGGCTCCTCTTGGTGTTGGTATTTGACAAATTTCCCGCCTTTAAATATGGCAAGCTGATCACCGCTGACCTTGAGGGGTTCTCCATAGGCTGAGGCCCAGGATTGATCCTCGGCTTTGTCAAGAATTTCTAGTTTTTCGCCTTTGATTCTGGCGATATGCCCACGCTCAAATATGACGAACTGATCGTCGTCAAAGTCAAATAGTTTGTCACCCTGAACTCGGCAAAGATGATTTTCTTGAACTGCTTCAAAATACCAGTAGCTATTGGCTTTGTTCTGAAGCGAAACAACTTCTCCACTGGGGAGCTTAACAATCTGCCCCTGCTGCAAACAGTCGATCTTGCTAGCCTGAAGATTGTAAGGCTCAAGAAAATCGTGCAGCACCTCGTAGAGAGGGGCCGTTTCCCCCTGCTCAGAGTAAGTGAGCATCTCACCTTGCAGGTTGGCGATCGCACTGCCCTCAACTTTTGCTAGCTGTCCGCCACAGATAGCGCTTTTTACGTGCCCTTGGCTGGTCAGCGTATCCTGTAGTTTAACTAATAGCCCATTGGGAAGTCTCGCCAGAATGCCGTAGTCTTCAGACTGTTCTTTTCCCTCTTCTTTTGTCTCTATTCCAGAGCTTCTAACGGTAACATTGCCGAGGCGATAGCCGCCGTCTTGAGTTCTCGAAGGATAGCTGAAATAGTTGGCTGCTGTAGAGGCCAAACGCAGTGCCATATCGCCTTCATTACTAAACAGATAGGCCTCTTCAAACCGGCGTAGGGAGGACTGAAGAAAGTTAGCCCTTCCAGAGATAATGGTTTCGGCAGGGATATCCGGTGAAACCAGCACCAAACGGCTGAGGCAAAACACATTGCCAACAGCGGGCGAGGGTTTTTTCTGAGGGTCGGCTGTGCTCATAGTGCCGACAGATCTTGAGTCGAACACATCCGAAAGGATTCGCACGGTATTGGTGACCACAAAGCCCCCCATGCTGTGGCCGATAAATGATAGCTTGATGCGGCTTTTGCCCCAGTCTTTTTCTGGCTCGGGGACATCTTTGGTTAGGGTATTGTCAATCTGGCGCATCAGCTCCACAAGATCTGGAGTGCCAAAGTTGTTAGCCCGATAGTTGTCTCGAAAGTAAACAACGAACCGCAGTAGGATAATGGTAAATATAGGAGCAAAGAATAAGAGTGCAACAGCCGTTGCTAAGCCAGCAATAATCAAAGATAGGACTGTACCCGGAATCTGAGCAGCAGTTGAAAAAAGACCAAAAAACCAGGATACTAAGCTAATTAGCAACCCTACAAAGCCCACTAAAAGCAGCAACCCAGGCAAAAAAGGTAACGCGTTTCTATAGTTTTTTAGCTGTCTGCTTAAAACCTTTAACTTATTCTGCCCTGATTTTGTTAACTCGCTGGGGACAATCTGCTCAGAAGGCCAGCGATAGCCAATTAACACGAAGCCTTTAGATCGGCGTGGGTGGTGGAGGGCAATGTGTTCTTGAATGCTGTCAAACCATTCTTTGACAGAGTCTTTGTTGGTGTTGTAGCCGTGGATCACAACCAGAATTTCTGCATTGCCCCTGTGTTCTTTGAGATATCTGGCCATCTCTTCAACGTAGGATTCGGGGGTTGCAGAGATAGGGGCATTGGATGAGGTGCTGTAATCGAGGGGGTCGTCTTCGACGTTGTGGGGGGCGGTGCTGGCTACAAAATAACCTGGAAATTTCTCTGAATGCTTAAGTTTTTGAATGAAAAGTAACGATGCACTCATGGTTAGTTTCTGGCGGCGTTTAGGAGATTTAACGGGGGCAGAGGTAGGTTAGGTGAAATGAAGTAAACCCCAACAGTCACAGAATTTTGTTGGGGTTCTGTTGGCACTTCACTCAACCTACGTTGAGAGCAGGGTAAGCAGATTGCTCAAGGTTAGCCCCATTTTAGAGTCAGCCGTCACATAGCCCCATTTATTTCAACGAACTGAGGATTACTGTTGGTAACCGCTGTTGGCCTGCTGGAGAGGGGCGAGCCATAGATACTAGTCTTCAAACCTAGCCCTACTTGGAGTTAGAGGATATCTATACGACCTTGTCCTGTGCGGCTTGGCGAGATCGAAGTGCCTCTCGCCTCTGCATGAAGATTGTTGATGAGGCTCGAAGCCGTACTTGGGGTCTACCAATTCGTTAGCAGGCTTGCACTGTCTCTTCAAGTAGGCCAAATAGTGGACCGAATGCAAAACCCCTCGGTAGGTTAGGCCTGCCGAGGGGATGCTGGAAGTTTAATAGGCAATCGGGTCAGGCTACGCTGTCTACCCTGCGGGTGGGGCGCTTGCGATCGCTCTTGCGAGTGCCGCCCGCCATTTCATACTCATAGCTGTCTTTGCCATACTTAGCCGCCACAGCAATCAGCATGCGTTCTGAAAGCACTCTAATGTCTTTTTCGGTGTCGCGCACGACGCTAAGGGCGCGGTCTACAAACGATAGCGATTCGTTATAGGTAGCTAGCTGCGATTGCAGCTTATCTAGCTCTAGCTGATAGTTGTCTAGGGTCAGCCCGTCGCCCAAGTTTAGGCTGGCGCTGATTGATTTGAGCGCAGCGGCGCGGCGAACGCCCTTTTCGAGCACGGGTGAGCTTCTTTTCTGTCGAGGCATGAGATGCACCTCCATAGGGTTGGCCCTTTCAAAATGGCACAGTAGCTAATGTCCTGAAACTGATGGTTCTGCGGGAGTTGACATGTGCTTGCTAGGCCAAAAGGCTCAGTAATTTTGCCGTCATTTTTGAAGAAGAGGGCCAGCATTTCAGCTAATGAGGACGGTGTTTTCTGATAAAAAGAGGACGTTCGTTGAAAATAGGCAAATGAATTTCATAAATAAGAACCCATTCATAATAAACACTTTCATTTTTGTTTGGGTCATGAAAGTGATCCTTATGAATGAGATGATGAATTCCATAGTCATCCCCATGAATTCAATCAACAAGAACCTATTCACAATAAACACCGGCATCTTCCTTTAGATCATGCCGATGAACTCTATGAGCGGGGCGATGAATGCGATCGACGCCACTGACTAGAGCGAAGCCAAGCTGCTGCGCTAGGGTGATGGTCTTCTATTTTGCAAAAGAAACCCGGTTGTGGGTGACAACTTTCATTGATGTTGGGCTGATTATTCCAGAGCATCAACGGTGGCTTCGATCTCAGGTCGCGTCGGTAGCGGGCTGCTAAAGCCGTTGATCAGCGGGCTTTCCTCCAAGCGCTCCTGCGCTGCGGCCCGATCGAGCGGCTGCACTTGCTGACTTAGCGCTTCGATGTCTCGCTCGCCTGGGTATATAAACAGCTGTTCGCCACTGGTTAAAACTACCTCGTTCTCGCCGTCAGCGAGCCGAAAGGCTACCTCTCCTTCCCAGGAAAAGATTTCGACCGGGGCATTGGGATCGTCTTCGATGTTGACAAACACTGTGGTGCCCCGAATGCCGGCAATGCCTGCCGGGGTAACGATCTCTATGGGCTCTGCCAATGCGCCTTCAACCCAGGTAATCATTTGTCCGGCGTCGAGCCGGAGCTGGCTGGGTTGCAGCGTAAGGGCCGCATTGCCGCCGATGCGAAACATCGCTCCATTGACTAAACCCACCTCTGCTAGAGCCTGATCGGCGGTGCGAATTTGGTCGCCGTAGGCCATGGTCTGGTTGATTTGGGCTGACTCAGGCTCTCCCTGGCCAAGGGTGACCGAGACGGGGTTGGCGACAATGGCTTGAATGGTAGCGATTGCCTCAGTCTGCTCCTCCGAGCCGGTTGCCGGTTGTGATTCTTGGGCTGACTCAACCGGTGTCTCAGGGGTGGAGGCGCGATTCCGGAACGGATCGCTCTGCGAATCGCATCCCGCTAGGGCCATGCCCCCGGCAATTACAAGGGCAATGGTTAAAGATTGCCCCTTGAGGGCGACGGTTAAAGAGCGGCCCCGCAGGGCCAACGCGATTCCTCTTAAAACATGTTGCATAGTTAGGGTGGGGCTAAGTGTGAGAGGGCTAAGTCGTACCTTTAGGTTATTCAGTTTGAGACGCTGATTTTCCGGCAGGGTGAGGCAGCGAGTCGGTGATATTGTTGGTGCGACCTCGGCCTTTGGCAAAGGCGTCAAAACGGTTGTTGGTCTACTTATTGGAGGTTGAACCCCGTGGAACTGGTGATTTGGCTATCGGTGGTGCTGGCTGTGCTGGGCTTTGGCATGGGGGTGATGGTGCGGGCTTATCGCCGCCCTCTAGGCAACAGCGCCCTCTTTCCGGCCCCGGTGATGGAACTATCTATTCCCATTGGTGACGATGCTAGAACTCAATTTGAGGCGGCCTGTGCGGCCTTTGCTAAGGGCCGTTACCCGGCTGCTATCGACCAGTTCACCGCCGTGATGGTGGCCGAGCCCAACTGTGCCGAAGCCTTCCACAACGGTGGACTGGCCTACGCCAACATGGGTACCGATGGGCAGGCTGTGCAGGCGTTACTCAAAGCCAGCGAGCTATACGATCGCCAAAGCACCAAGCCCCGACTCGATCTGGTCAAGCAGCAGCTCGAACAAATCGCCAGCCGCCGGGGCCTCAAACCCAGCACCGCTGCTTAGGGGATTTACCGATGGCTAAACAGCGTCTAGATGCCCTGCTGGTAGATCGGGGCTTGTGCGAATCGCGGCAGCAGGCCCAGCGGTTAATTAGAGCTGGGGAGGTGCAGGTGAACCACGCCGTTGTGGATAAGCCGGGCACGGCCTTTGCCGAGGATGTGGAATTGCTGGTGAAGGCGCGATCGCCCTTTGTCTCGCGCGGTGGCGAGAAGCTGGCCAAAGCCCTAAGTGAGTTCCCAATTGAGCCTAAGGGAAGGATTGCGCTGGATGGGGGGATTTCGACCGGCGGTTTTACCGACTGTCTGCTGCAAGCCGGGGCCGAGCAGGTCTACGGCATTGATGTGGGCTACGGCCAGGTGGCCTGGGCGCTGCGCCAGGATCCGCGTGTAGTGCTGCGCGAGCGCACCAACCTGCGCCACCTTACCCCCGAGCAGCTCTATGGCGAGAATGATCCTCGGCCTGACCTGGGGGTGATGGATGTGTCGTTTATTTCGCTGACCAAGGTGCTGCCCGCTTTTTGGGCGCTGCTAGTGCCGCCACGCGAGGTGGTGCTGCTGGTGAAGCCGCAGTTTGAGGTGGGGCGCGATCGCGTCGGCAAAAAGGGCGTCGTGCGCGACGCTGGGGATCAGGCCGATGCGATCGCCAGCGTGCTGGCTTCTGCCCAATCCTTGGGCTGGCTATACCAGGGTCTCACTTGGTCGCCCCTGCTCGGCCCCGCTGGCAACATCGAATACCTGCTGTGGCTGAGCCAGCCACAGACGGAAGAGAGCCGCCCGGTACCTAGCCTCGATGACCTGAAGACCCTGGCGATCAACGCCCGCCTCAGCCTGGAAAATTAGCCTTGGGCTGCGGCCTTAATGAGAGTGGTCGCAGCGGCTTTGGCCTGGCTAGCAGCATTGGGGCAGCCGTGCATCATGGCAACGATGGTGGTTCCCTGGATCAAAATCAGCAGCTGCTGGGCCAGAGCTTCGGGGTTGGGCAGGTTAGCTTCTTTGACCAGGTTGAGAATGTAGTCGGCGACGGCCTGCTCGTGGGCGAGGGTAATCTGGTAGCCAGGATGCTCGGCATCGACCAGTTCTACCGCTGAGTTGATGAAGGCGCAGCCGCGAAAGTTGGGTTTCTCAATCCCCTCCCGCAAGACGTCAAAAATAGCCAGCAGCGGTGATTCGCCAGAGGCAGCAGCGTGGCGAGCGATCGCGTTTTGGAAGCACTCACGCCAGCTGTGGTGCTGCTCATCGAGCCAAGCGGCGATCAGAGCGTCTTTTGATTTGAAGTGGTTGTAGAGCGACATTTTAGCCACCCCCGACTCGGCAATGATGCGATCGATGCCGACGCTGTGGACGCCCTCTTTGTAGAACAGCTCAGAGGCCGCCGCCATGATGCGATCGCGGGCGCAGGGGCGCGAAGCAGATGAGCGAGCCATGAAGTGCACAATATACAGGTCTGTCTGTATAATAACCTGGGTGACAGCTTTTTGCCTAAACGCCGTTACCGGGCCAAGCCTTGTTTGTCTGCCTACAGAATTTCTCCAGCTAGTGCAGCAAGACGGATGGGCTGCTTTTGCCCCAAGGCTTTTGGCTACTCTTCTAACAATGTTTAGCCAGGCTCTTAAACAAGAATGTTCTCAGCAGCTTGACAATATACAGACCTGTCTACATAATCAAAAGTATACAGACCGTTCTACTCAGGTTGTTTCACCCTGCAACCCGAATCTCAGCCTTTTAAGGAGGCGTTTGCATGACTGCTACCCTTGCTCTAACTGCCAGCGCAGAACGTTTGACCGCCTTGGCCAAAGGGTTGCGCTCCGTTACTTCCTCGCCAGCCTGGCCCAGTTTGCCAAGCGCAGCGGCAACTCCTGCGACCTCTGCCGCCATTGTCGAATGGGCCGCCGATGCCTTTGGCTCTGGGCTGGTGATGAGCACTAGCTTTGGTATTCAGGCGGCGGTGATGCTGCACCTGGTCACTGAGGTTATCCCCAATATTCCTGTTATCTGGGTCGATACGGGCTACCTTCCCGAGGAAACCTACCGCTTTGCTGACCAGCTCACCCAGCGGCTAAATCTAAACCTCAAGTTCTACCAGTCGCCCCTCAGCCCCGCCCACATGGAGGCCCTCTACGGCAAACTGTGGGCCACAGGCAGCGTTGAGGCCCTAAATCAGTACGACCAGATTCGCAAGGTCGAACCCATGGGGCGGGCACTGCGGGATCTGGGGGCAACGGCCTGGTTAGCGGGGCTGCGATCGCAGCAAACTGACCACCGCAAAACACTCGATGTGGTGGGTCAGCAGCACGGCATTCACAAAATTTTGCCCATTTTGCACTGGAACTCCAAGGATGTTTACGAGTACCTGCAAGCCCACGATCTGCCCTACCACCCGTTCTTTGACCAGGGCTACGTCACCGTCGGCGATTGGCACTCTAGCCGTCCGCTTATGGCCAGCGATTTGGATGAGCGCGACACCCGCTTCCAGGGGCTGAAGCAAGAGTGCGGCATTCACCTGGCGTAGTGGCGCCTGGTTGGAGATCTAGATTCTTCTAAATTTCAGCATCAGTTTGGCTAGAGCAAACGACCGTTTGCCCTAGGAAAGACACTATACCTGGAGCTAACCTCAATGATTGACCTGTACACCTTTACGACTCCCAACGGTCGCAAGCCCGCTATTCTGCTTGAAGAGTTGGAGATGCCTTACACCATTCACTCGGTCAACATTGGCAAGGGCGAGCAGTTTGCCCCCGAGTTTGTGACCATTAGCCCCAACAGCAAAATTCCGGCCATTGTCGATCGCGATACCGACCTGGCGATCTTTGAGTCGGGGGCCATTTTGATTTACCTGGCGGAAAAAGCGGGTAAGCTGCTGCCTACAGAAACTGGGGAGCGCATCAAGGCGATCGAGTGGCTGATGTTTCAAATGGCGAGTGTTGGCCCCATGTTTGGCCAATTTGGCCACTTTCGCAACTTTGCTCCAGAAAAGCTGCCCTACGCCATCAACCGCTACGAAAAAGAAACCCTGCGGCTGCTGGGCGTGATGGAAGGGCAGCTAGCTAAAACCCCCTTTCTAGCAGGCGACTACTCCATTGCCGATATCGCCACCTATCCCTGGGTAGCGGCGGCTCAAAGCCCCTACATGGAGCTGTCCTTCGATGAGTTTCCCCATGTGCAGCGCTGGGTTGAGGCGATCGCGGCGCGTCCGGCCGTGAAAGCTGGCATGGATGTGTTGCAGCCAACCTTTGAGAGCCAGTTGGGCGTCGTGGCCTAAGGGGCTTGCTGGCGGACCCCAGAGTGGCTGCCAGCTCTTTTTTAGCCCTGCACCCCACCGGCAAATTGTCAGCTTCGTTTGACATTTCTAAGCCCAATCTCAGTTCCTGGCTTTAGTTTTTCCTGGTCGCTTGTTCTGATATTCCTTTCTGGAGTTATTTCCATGTATTTTGATATCAACGGCAAAGTAGCTTTGGTCACGGGTGCCAATCGCGGCATTGGTAAAGCGATCGCAGCCTCTCTCCTGCAGCACGGAGCCACCAAGGTCTACGCCGCGGTGCGGAACCTCGATTCCGCCGCTCCGCTGGTTGCGACCTATGGCGATTCCGGAACGGATCGCTCCGCGAATCGCGTCATTCCCCTGCGCTTTGACTTAGCCCAGCCCGAGACCATTGCCGAGGCCGCCCAAACTGCCACCGATGTAGCGCTAGTGGTCAACAATGCCGGGGTGCTGCGCAATGCCGGGCCGCTGGCTGGAGATGCGATCGCGGCGCTGCAGTACGAGATTGACATGAACGTGTTTGGCCTGATGCGGATGGCCCAGGCCTTTGCCCCGGTGCTCAAAGCCAACGGTGGTGGTGCTTTTGTGCAGCTCAACTCAGTAGCCTCGCTCAAGAGCTTTGCTGACTTTGCTACTTATGCGGCATCAAAGGCGGCGGCCTACTCAATCACTTAGGCGCTGCGGGAGGTGCTGGGCGCTCAGGGCACCGCCGTGGTCAGCGTACACCCCGGCCCCGTTGCCACCGATATGGCCGATAGTGCCGGCTTAGGAGAAATCGCTGAGTCACCGGCTCTCGTAGGCGAAGGCATTGTCACGGCGCTAAAGGATGGCAAATTTCACCTCTTCCCCGACACCATGGCCAAGCAAGTTGGCGCTGCCTACGCCAGCTTTGCCACCAACGTGGTCGAGGTCAGACTGGTGGAAGGCTAAATTCGATCGCGATCGTGGGGTTGCCCGTAATCGATCGCTGGCCCAGCAGGCACAATGCCGCTGGGGTTAAGCTCGGGCAGGCCCGCGTAGTAGAGCTGCTTGACGTGCTCCGCGCTGCACCATTCGGCCACCCCCGGCTGCTGATAAAGCTCGCGGCAGTAGTCCCACAGGTTGGGATAGTCCACCAGGCGCTTAAGGTTAGTTTTGAACAGCCCGTAGTAGGCCAAATCAAAGCGAAACAAGGTTGTGAACATGCACCAGTCAGCCAGGGTGATTTGGTCACCCACCAGATAGCGCTGCTGCCCCAGCACCTCCTCCCAGTGATCCAGCGCTTCGAACAGTTCCGTTACCGCGTCATTGTAGGCCGCCTGGGAAGCCGCAAAGCCGCTGCGATACACGCCGTTGTTGATTGGCTGATAGATAGCATCCATCACCGCGTCAATTTGGGGACGCAGCTCTTCGGGGTAAAAGTCGCGCTGAGGAAATTCTGCAAACTCGTTGAATGCCGAGTTCAGCATTTGAATGATTTGACGCGATTCGTTGTTGACGATGGTTTGGGTCTGCGTATCCCACAGGACAGGCACGGTGACGCGTCCGGTGTAGTCGGCCTTAGCGCGGGTGTAGAGTTGCCACAGGTATTCGGCCCCGTAGAGGCTGTCGGGAATGCTGCCAAAGCGCTCAGAAAATTTCCAGCCCTGGTCACTGATGACCGGGTCAACAATGGAGAGACCGATCGCCCCTTGCAGCCCTTTGAGTGATCGCAGTAGCACCGTACGGTGCGCCCAGGGACAGCTCAGCGATACATATAAGTGGTAGCGCCCCGGCTCGGCCTTAAAGCCGCTAGAGCCATCCGCCGTGACCCAGTCGTGAAACAGGGTCGGCATGCGCTGAAATTCGCCCGATTCGCTGCGCTCTGTCCATTCTGTGGACCATTTGCCGTTGATCAATCTGCCGAGTGCCATAGGGATGTCCTGGGGTGAGGGGAAAGGTTTGAATTTTGAATTTTGAGTTCTAAGTTGTGGAGTGAATTCAACACTCAAAACTTAGAACTCAAAACTAATTGAATTGGTAGGCGGCCATGCTGAAGGCTCCGTAGGTGAAGCCGTGGTGAATTTGTTTGCCGGGGCCGCCAGCGCCGAGGGCCACGAACAGGGGCAGCAGGTGCTCTTCGCTGGGGTGGTTTTTGGCGGCGTAGGGGGTGTGCTGACGGTAGTCGAGCAGGGCTTGGATATCGTTGGCGGCGTTGGTTGAAGACCTACCCGCCTGGGTAATCGCCTCTGCCAGCCAGTCATCAAAGGCTACGGCCCAAGCGGGCGGTGGGGCATCGTAGTTGCCGTCAAAGGCCCCTAGGTTGTGGGTGGCGGCACCGCTGGCAAAAATCAGTACGCCTTCATCGCGCAGGGGGGCGAGGGCTTTGCCGAGTTGGTAGTGGTACAGCGGCGTTTCGTGGGGTTGCAAAGAGAGCTGCACGACGGGGATGGTGGCCTTTGGGGCTGCCAGAAGCAGCGGCGTCCAAACGCCGTGGTCGAAGCCGCGATCGCGATCCACACGAGCCGAGAACCCAGCTTCATCGAGTCTAGATGCCACCTGCTCTGCCAGTTTTGGATTGCCTGGAGCGGGGTAGTTCAGCTCGTAGAGTGCCTGGGAAAAGCCGCCGAAGTCGTAGATTGTCTTGGGCTGCTCGGTAGCGCTGACGGTGGGCTGCGCCGTGAGCCAGTGGGCCGAGATCGCTAGAATCGCCTCTGGCTTTGGCAGGGTCTGCAAGAGCGATCGCAGAAAGTCTTGGGTTGGGCCACTACGCAGAGGTAGGTCGGGTGCCCCATGGGAAACAAACAGACTGGGTAGAGAAGCCATAGTTTTAATTTAGATAGTTTTAACTAGAACTATCTGATGTAAGACTAGCACTTCCGTCTTGAAACCGACAAGCCGATGCTTAAGGGCTGCTGGTGTCGCTTTCTGCTGCAAGCTCGTGGAGTAGGGCGATCGCGGCTTCAGCCTGAGCCACGGGCACAAACAGGTGGTCGTGGTAAAAGGCTGAGACGGGGTTGACGCTAATGCCGTGGCTGGCGAGTTTGGTGGCGATCGCCGCCAAAAACCCCACCGCCTCCAAACTGGAATACACCGAGAGCGTAACCATGGCAAAGGTGGCTGAGTAAGGCAGGCCCACCGCCTCGGCCTGATGCCGCAACAAGATCAGCGTGGCCCCCTCCTCTTCTCTAAAAAACCCTATGGGGTCGAGGTTGAGACCGCTTGGAGCTGCAACGGTACAAAACACATATTCCCCCTCGCGAAGAGTGGGCTGCATAGACGATAACAGCCGCGTGAGGTTGGTTTCGCCGACCATCTGTTGTTACCTGCTGCTGGTTCTTCCTGAAGAGTAGGGAGCCAAACTCTTGTCCCCTCTCCTCTCGGGAGAGGGCTAGGGAGAGGGTCAATTTTGGCAAATCATACGCTATTCAGCAACGCCTGAGAATTTGGAAACAATGTTGCCGACGGAATATTGACTCCGCGCTGTCTGGAGTTTTCTGCCCCAGTGGAGAGGACGCAGCCAGCGAAACGCTGCTGAATAAATAGCGTAGGGATGCCATGAATGAATGATCAATGCAGACTCGTCGTTAGACCGTGATGCTCAACCTGCTCCGCGAGTTGTGGTCTACACAGATTCTTTAGGAATGGGGGGAGCGGAGTTTAGCCTGGGTCATTTGGTGGCAGCGATGTCGGGGGATATTGCCATTACGGTGATGGGGGTCTCGGCTACCGTGGTCGATGCGATCGCCAGCCAGCGGCCCGGTGCCGAAAAAATTGTCTTACCCCCTACAGGGTTTGCCTCTATCGCCGCCCATCTCGCTACTCTGCATCGGCTGCGACCCGACATTGTGCATCTCAATCTGTGTACGCCCTGGGCCGGAGCCACGGGGCTGGCGGCGGCCCTGACCCTGCCCCAAGCGCGGGTTGTGCGGGTCGATCAGCTACCGTTGCGCACCACGGATGCGATCGCCCTATGGCGGACTCGATCGCTGTCGCTGCGGGTCGATGCCCACGTCGCAGTGGGCGAGGCCTCGGCCCGGCGAATGGAGGATTTCTATGCCCTGGGTCGCAACACGGTCATCTCTGTGCCCAACGGCGTGCCCGACATCGAAGTTGAGCCTGCCCCAGGCCCAGTCTTAAAAGAGCCCATGCTGGTGGTGGGCAGCGTGGGCCGCTTAGATGCGATGAAGGCCCATGATATTCTGCTGCGCGCGATCGCTCAAGTTGACGATACCCACGTGGTCGTGTGGGGCGATGGGGCAGAACGCCAAGCCTTGGAACAGCTGGCTCATGATCTGGGCATTAGCGATCGCGTTTCTCTGCCGGGATGGGTCGACAACCCCCGCGCCCATTTGCCCAACGTCGATATTTTTGTCTTGCCGTCGCGCTCTGAGGGCTTTCCCTTAGCCATTGTGGAAGCCATGCTGGCGGCCCGACCCGTGATTGCCACGCGCGTGGGCAGTGTAGCAGAAGCCGTCATTGAGCAGGAAACAGGGCTACTGATTGAGAAAAATGATGTCATGGGGCTAGTCAACGCCCTGCGTCGCCTCAAAAATGATGCTGCCCTGTGTGAGCAGATGGGTCAGCGGGGTCGAGCGGTGGCGGTGGCGCAGTTTACGGCTCAGGCGATGGCCCAGCGCTACGAACAGATTTGGCGACAGCTGCTGGCCTCACCGCGATCGCCCCGGCTACGGGTTCCCCGCCCCCGCGACTGACGGAGCGGGCGGCTCCCCCTGCTTAAGCCCATGCTGTTCGATTGGGAAGATCACTGTAAAGGTGGAGCCTTGGCCTGATTGTGATGACACCAAAATTTCACCCTGCATCAAATTCACCAGCTGGGCCACAATGGCTAGGCCCAAGCCTGTGCCTTGTTCGGTATCAGGTGTAGGGCGATGGCTAACCCGGTAGTAGGGTTCAAAAATATGTTTTTGCTCAGCCTCAGTGATGCCGATGCCGCTGTCGGTGACGGTAATTGACCAGCGGCCATCGCTCAGGGTTTCGGCCGCAATAGAGACATGGCCAGTCTCAGTATAACGAATCGCGTTGCTCAGCAGGTTGGTAATGATCTGCTGTAGGCGCAGGGGGTCAGTTTGCACCACTGGGGGAATGCGATCGCACGCCACCTTCAGCTCCAACCCCTTGTTGCGCACTAGCGGTTCAATAATCTCGATGACCGACTGAATCAGCTCGTGAGGGTCGATCGTGACGAGCTTGAGCTTAATTTGGCCATCACCTTTCTGAAGTTGGAGAGTGTCGTTGATCAACCGCAGCAAAAGCCGACCGCTGCGCAATACGCGCTCAATACTTTCTAGATGAGCATAGGAATCTTTGATTTCGGTCTGCTGCTGCTGGCGCAGAAATAAGTCGGCATAGCCAATAATTGAGGTCAGCGGAGTTTTAAGCTCGTGGGTCAGTTTTGACATGTTGTCGTGGCTGGCCCGCACTAAACGCGTCAGCTCTTGATTGGTGAGCTGCATTTGAGCTCGGAGCTGGTCTAGCTCCTCCATGCGGGTTTGGGTATAGCTGTCAAAACAGCGGGCGATCGCCTCGTCAATTACCGCATCAATCAGCCGAATCGCCCACAGCACATCCTTGGGTTCGGCCTGCACCAAATCGGCTTCTAGCTCTGAAAAAATCACCGATCGCAGCAGACGATACTCGCGCGCAATTTCTGCCGGTTCAAACCCTTGCTCAGCGCGAATCAGCCCGTGTTCTAGACTGGCATCATCGATAGTCTCAAAATTTTCTGCCTCGCTGTCGGCCATCATGGCGGCGAGAGATTCGAGCACCCTGGGCAAACTGTCGCGGACCGCATTGAAAGTTAATTCATTGGTGGCTTCAATTTGCTGATCGTTAAAAACCGCGTTGATCCACAACTCAATAATCGTGTCGCGTTTTTGATTCAAAATGGTGCTGAAATCAATTTTCACAGCATTAGCGACTATAGAGCTGAGTCAGGGTCCGGAGGCGATCGCTCAAAGCATTAGTCAGCAACGCCGAACTGCGGTAGCGCCAGCGCCAGTTGCCGTCGTTGCGGCTGGGGTCATTCATGCGCGATCGCCCGTCTAAATCCAGCAGGTCTTGCAGCGGAATAATCGCCAGATCGGCCACCGAAGCTAGCGCCGTGCGAATCAGTAGCCAGTTAATATCTTCGATCGCCTCGGGCGAGCTGTAGCCTGAGTAGCGAGCCACAAACTGTTTCTCGGTGTCGCTGGCCTGCTGCCACCACCCGATCGCCGTGTCGTTGTCGTGGGTGCCGGGATAAACCACCGTGTTGCGGGTGTAGTTGTGGGGCAGGTAGGCGTTGTCAGGGTCATCGCCAAAGGCAAACATTAAAATGCGCATGCCGGGAAAGTCGAAGCGATCGCGCAGCGCCTCAACCTCGGGCGTAATGATGCCCAGGTCTTCCGCCATAATCGGCAGCGTCCCTAGAGCTTTGCCGAGGGCGGTAAAAAACTTTTCGCCGGGGGCTTCAATCCATTCGCCGTTGATGGCGGTTTCTTCGCCCGCTGGCACTTGCCAATAGGCTTCAAAGCCGCGAAAGTGGTCGACCCGCACAATATCGACGTACTGCAACGTTACCTGAAAGCGCTTAATCCACCAGGCAAAATTGGTTTTTTCGGCCTTATCCCAGTTGTAGACCGGGTTGCCCCAGAGCTGGCCGGTCTCGCTGAAATAGTCGGGCGGCACGCCAGCGATAAAGGCGGGTTCAAAGGTGTCGGGGTCGAGCTTAAACAGCTCGGGGGCGGCCCAAACGTCGGAGCTGTTGTGGCACACGTAAATTGAAATATCGCCAACAATTTTAATGTTCTTGTCGTTGGCATACTGGCGCAGATTCTGCCACTGCTCAAAGAATTTGAACTGCACAAACTGATGGTATTGAATCTGGGCTTTCAGCCTCTCCCGCTGAGCTTGCAGTGCCTCCGGTTCGCGGCAGGCGATCGCCGGATCCCAAAAATTCCAGCTTTTGCCCTCGTGGGCCTCCAGCAGGGCCATAAACAGCACAAAGTCATCCAGCCAGGAGGCTTGCTCCTGGCAGAACTGGTCAAACTTGGCCTGCTGCTCGGGCGATCGCGTCGTCAAAAAGCGCTCGTGGGCTTGCTTGAGAAACTGCGTTTTGTGGGCAATCACCTTCTCAAAATCGACCTTCTCTGGATCGACATCGGTCAGGGGCTCCAGTTCGTCCTCTTTCAGCAAACCTTCGTCGGCCAGCTGATCTAGATTGATCAGCAGCGGGTTGCCGGCAAAGGTGCTGAAGTTCATGATGTAGGGCGAATGCTCGTAGCCAGTGGGCCCTAGGGGCAAAATTTGCCACAGCGTTTGGCCACTCTTCGCCAAAAAATCGACAAAGGTATAGGCGGCTGGGCCCAAATCCCCAATGCCGTAGCGGCTGGGAAACGAGGTGGGATGCAGTAAAACGCCACTGGCACGTTGAAAGCTCATAGGGGTTCGGCGATCGCACTTGCAAAAGAGTAATTTAGGCTGCATTGAGCAGCCAAGCTGAAACAGTGTGTTGCCACACCATCAGCAATGCTATTGATAGAAGCAAATGTCTGTCACACGCATCCTCCTAAGGGGTGGGGGTGGTTGGTTCCCGAATACTTGGATGAGCGCGCATTCTTAGCCTTCTATTTACGTTCTTGGCCTTCCTGTGAATTCTGTGAACGTGTCGCTGCGCAGTCTTATGCGCCGCAGCGGGAAATGGTGCTGTGCTCACTCTGTTGAAGATTCAAAGCTTTCGGCGATCAGTTATAGGTTCAAACCAACGCCATAGCCTGGGGTGCGATCGCGGGATCGCTCTTACTTGGGGACGATGACGCTCCTGGCGAATTCCGCTACCGTGGGGGCGGACATTGCGTTGCTAGCGGGTAGGTTGACCTTGAAGAATGAGCCCCTGTGGTTTAAGAATGCCATCATCTACGAAGTGCCTGTGCGGGCCTTCGCCGACAGCAACGGCGACGGCATTGGCGACTTTCGCGGCCTGACTGGCAAGCTAGACTACCTTCAAGACCTGGGTGTCACCGCCATTTGGCTGCTGCCTTTCTTTCCGTCGCCGCTGCGAGACGACGGCTACGACATTGCCGACTATGTGAATGTCAACCCGATCTACGGCACCCTGGACGACTTCAAGGATCTGCTCCAGGCGGCGCACCAGCGGGGCATTCGCGTCATTATTGAGCTGATCGTTAACCACACCTCCGACCAGCACCCCTGGTTTCAGCGGGCGCGGCGATCGCCCAAGGGCAGCCCCGAGCGCGACTTCTACGTCTGGAGCGATACCTACGAGAAGTATCAGGAAGCGCGGATCATCTTCCAGGATTTTGAAACCTCCAACTGGACCTGGGACTCGGTGGCCAACGCCTATTTTTGGCACCGCTTTTATTCCCACCAGCCCGACTTGAACTATGACAACCCGGCGGTGCAGCAGGCCGTCTTTGACGTCATGGATTTTTGGCTAGAAATGGGCGTTGACGGGCTGCGCATGGATGCTGTGCCCTACCTCTACGAACGCGACGGCACTAACTGCGAAAACCTGCCCGAAACCCACGCTTTCTTGAAAAAGCTGCGCAAGCACGTCGACGAAAAATTTCCCAACCGCATGCTGTTGGCTGAGGCCAACCAGTGGCCTGAAGATGCCGCCGCCTACTATGGCGACGGCGACGAGTGCCACATGAATTTTCACTTTCCCCTAATGCCGCGCCTGTTTATGGCCCTGCGCATGGAGGACAGCTTTCCGATCGCCGATATTTTGCAGCAGACCCCCGCCATTCCCGACAACTGCCAGTGGGGCCTGTTTCTGCGCAACCACGACGAGCTGACGCTGGAAATGGTCACTGATGAAGACCGCGACTTTATGTATCGCGTCTATGCTCAAGACCCCGAAATGCGGGTGAACTTGGGCATTCGGCGGCGGCTGGCACCGCTGCTGGGCAACGATCGCCGCCAGATCGAGCTGCTCAACAGCCTGCTGCTGTCGCTGCCGGGCACGCCCGTGCTCTACTACGGCGACGAAATTGGCATGGGCGACAACGTCTATGTGGGCGATCGCAACGGCGTGCGCACCCCCATGCAGTGGAATTTTGACCGCAACGCCGGCTTTAGCAACGCTAGCCCCCAGCGGCTGTTTTTGCCTCTGATTGTCGAGGCTGAGTACCACTACGCCACGGTCAACGTTGAGGCCCAGCGGGCCAACCCCAGCTCGCTGCTCAACGCGACCAAGCGGCTGATCTCCATGCGCAATCACTTTCGTGCTTTGGGCAGCGGCGATTTTCAAATTCTGCATCCCGACAACCGCAAGGTGCTGGCCTTTACCCGCACCTACGAAGACGAGCGAATTTTGGTGGTGGCAAACCTATCTCGCTTTGTGCAAACCGTTGAGCTCGATCTACCGGGGTTGAAGGGGTGGGTGCCGGTCGAAATCTTTGGGCGCACCGAGTTTCCCCCCATTGATGAGTCGCCCTACTTCTTGAGCATTGGGGCCTACGCGGTCTACTGGTTTATGCTCAAGCCCCAGGTTGTGCCCCTACCCGAGGTCAAACCCAAGGTAGAGCTGCCGATGCTGCAGCTAGCGGGGGCTTGGCCTACGGCGTTTTCGCAGCTGCAATCGGCTCAGACCCGCGGGTTTACGGCGAGCTTAGAGATCCTGCTGCCCCAGTATTTGTCTAGCCACCCGTGGTTTGGCGGCAGAACCCGCACAGTGCAGACGGCTCGCATTACTGAAGTCATCGCCATCCCCTATCGGGATAGACATGCTCAGATGCTGGAGCTACAGGTCGACTACATCCAGGGCAGCCCCCAGACCTACGTGCTGTTTTTGGCGATGGCCGAAGGGGAGAAGGCGCTCCGTCTGCTCAATGAGGCCCCGCAGTCGGTGGTGGCGCGACTCAATCTGGCCAGCAGCGACAACGTAGCGGTGCTATTTGATGCGATCGCCGACAAGTCGTTCTTGACCGCCCTGCTTGAAGGCATTGCCCAGCACCGGGTCTATGAAAATGCCGCCGGCAAGCTGGTGGCTGACACCACAGCCCTATTTGCTGAGCTGAGCAAAGGTGATCCCAACCCATCCCTGGGTGAGGAGCCAACGGGAGACGGCCTGCCCTTTGAAGCTTCGCTGATGAAAGGCTTCCACAACAACACGTCGATTGCCTACGCTAAGACCGGCAGCGTCGCCGCCCAAAACCGACTGATTCTCAAGCTCTTTCAAAAAGTTGAAGAGGGTCAGCACCCCGACTTGGAAGTGCGCCGCTTTTTGGACGAACACCAGCACTTTACCCACATTCCTTCGATCGCGGGCACGCTGACCTACCATCGCCCGGCGGCGGAGCCGATCACCATCGGTCTGCTGCAGGAGTTTATCCCCGACACCCGCAGCGGTTGGGACTATACCCTCGACCATTTGCGCGACTACTTCGACCTCGTGGTGATGGATCAATCGGATATCGCCGAAGCGCCCATGCCCGTCGGGTCGCCCTTGGCAATGGAGCCGGTGGCCGTGGATGAGCCTCCAACCGAGGTCTTTTTCCCGTTGCCCTACTGCCCGCTGCCCTCCGTTGATTCTCCGATTCCGGCCTGTAAGGCGATCAACAGCTACCTAGCCAACATGCAGCTGTTGGGGCAGCGCACCGCCGAACTCCACCTGGCCCTGGCGGTGGATGCCGACCAGCCCGCCTTTACGCCGGAGCCCTTTACCTCGCTCTATCAGCGATCGGTCTACCAGTACAGCCGCAACCTGACCGGTCAGGTCTTTTTGCTGTTGAAGAATCGCCTGAGTACGCTGCCGCCAGAGACGCGAGCGCTCGCCACCCTGGTCTTAGAGCAGCACGATGCCTGTTTGCAGCAGTTCCAGTCGGTGTTGAACCACAAAATCACCGCCCTGCGGACTCGCTATCACGGCGACTATCACCTGGAGCAGGTGTTATATACCGGCAAAGACTTCTACATCATTGACTTTGAAGGTGACCCAGCCCGCAGTCTCAACGAGCGCCGCATGAAGCGATCGCCCCTGCGCGATGTGGCCTGCATGCTGCAGTCGTTTTACTATGCCGTCAACGTTGCTCTCGACAAGGAAGTCGAGAGCGGCATGGGGCAATCCGACCATCACCATCAAATGGAGCAGTGGGCCGAATTTTGGTATCGCTGGGTCAGCAGCACCTTTGTTAAGGCCTACTTGGCTACCGCTACCCGCGATAGCTTTTTGCCCAAGACCCAGCAAGAGCTAGAGGTGCTGCTCAATAACTACCTGGTCGAGCAGGCAATCTACAATTTGGGCCGCGAGCTCACCAATCAAACCAACCGGATCAACATTCCCCTACGCCGCATTCTTCATCTTCTGAAGATCGCCCCCGAGGGCGCTCTGGCTGAGCCTAGAGCCTTGAAGAAGGCCTAACTCAAACCTCAAACGTTAGAAGCCAGCAAGTTGTCCCTGCGGTGGCTATCGTCCCGCAGGAAATTTTCGGCCACCTGCTTTTTGGCCACCAGACCCAGGGTTTGCATCGCCTGCTCAACCTGCTCTGACCAGGGGACCGCCGTATTTAGCCGAAAGCAGTTGCCGTAGCACTGCCCCGAGGCCGAAAACATGACCCCAGGGGCGATCGCAATCCCTTGGGCCAACGCCTCCTGGTACAGCCGCAGTGAGTCGAATCCTGACGGCATTTCGAGCCACAGCACATGACCCCCAGTGGGGCGGGTCACGCAGGTCTCGGCGGGAAAGTAGTCGCGAATCGCCTGCTGGATGTGCACCATTTGGTCTTGGTAGACGCGGCGCAGGTGGCGCAGGTGGCGATCGTAGCCGCCGTTGGCCAAAAAGGCCGCCACCGTGAGCTGAGGTGCGATCGCCGTATTTTGGTTAAGAATCGACTTCATGTGGGCGATCTTGCCGTGATAGCGGCCCCCTGTGCACCAGCCTATCCGCAGCCCTGGTGACAGAGTTTTGCTCACCGAAGCACAGTAGAGCACCCGCTTCTCTACGTCAAAGGCTTTGATCGCCTTGGGGCGGGTGCCCTCAAAGCAGAGATCGCCGTAGACATCGTCTTCGATCAGCGGCGTGTCGTACTGGTTGAGCAGATCTACCAGGTGCTTTTTCTTGCGGTCATCCATGCAGCTGCCCAGGGGGTTGCTGAAATTCGACACCAGCAGCACCACCTTGACATCGCCGGTTTGCAGCGCTTCTTCGAGGTGGGGCAGGCTAATACCGTCGCGGGGGTGAGTGGGCAGGGTCAGCGCCTTCAGCCCCAGACATTTCAGCGCTTCTAACACAGCGAAATAGGTGGGCGACTCGATCGCCACGGTGTCGCCGGGCTGAGTTAGCGCTTGCAGGCAAAAATAGATTGCCTCGTTGGCCCCATTGGTAATCACCATCTGGTCAGGGTGTACTGAGCAGCCTGCGTCTAGCATGCGTTTGGCAAACTCGGCCCGCAGCTCGGGGCAGCCCAGGGGCGTGCCGTAGGAATGGGCCGCATTGGTGTTGTCTCGCAGCACCTTGCCCATCAGCCGATTGAGCTGGGCTAGGGGTAGGTGTTCTAGGGCAGGTAGCGCCGCCCCCAGCTGAATTAACCCCGGATCGCGCATCAGGCTAATCACCTCAAAGGCCAGGGAGATATCAATATCGGTGGCCTGGCGGGGGGGCGCGGTGGGGGCGGGCTCCTGGGGCAGTTGCAGCGTAGTCTGTTTAACGTAGTAGCCCGACTGGGGCCGCACTACCACCATGCCCCGGTCTTCTAGCAGGCGGTAGGCTTCCATCACTGTGGAAGTGCTGACCGACAGCTGGGCGCGCAGTTTTCGCACCGAGGGCAGGCGATCCCCCGGTTTGAGAGTGCCCTCGGTAATCAGCTGCTGAAGCCGATCGGCCACCTGTTCGTAGAGGATTTGGTGCGGGGCAAGGGTGATGGGGGAGAAGGGCATGGGGTGGAAGGGTAGGAGAGTAGGGGAGTGGGGAGATGAAGGAGAGGGAGAATTCTGAAAAGGGGTTGAGTTTTTGGGTGAGTAGGAACAGTTTTGGGGTGAGGCGACCGGAACAGTTGTAGAAAATCAAACTGTTACCAAGACAATTTACGCTAACTGCCTCTGTTTCGATAGGGGGCGATCGCAGAAACTTTACCTATGCCGAATCGATTCGTGCTGTTCCCGTTGGCCAATCGCCTTTCTTAGAGGACAGCTCCATGAAACCCAATAGTTTGTACGCTCAGCTTGAGCTAATTCAAGAGCCGCTTGATCGCCCTATTCGAACCGATTACTCCATTGCTCGGGCTTGGGCAGAGGCTAAGCGGCGTCTCAGTTTAGTAGGCGGTGCCTTGCTGACCTACCTCTGTGGTTCCGCAGACCTAAGCGTGACCGTGAAGCGCGATCGCTGGGGCAATACGCTATTTATCGCCTACGACCCAGTCAGCCAGCAGCGCCGTACCTTCAGCTCTGAGCAAGAGCTGCGGGTGTGGGTCGACCAGCGCTATTACCAGTAGTGGGTGACATCTTCGATCTTGCGGGGCGGGACAGCCGACTGTCCTGCTCTCGGGATGGGAGCCAGGGAATAGCAAAGGCTGCGCCCTCAGGGTTTGCGGTGACTACATAGACCTGTGAACTTTGCTCGACGGCACGGGGTATGTGCCAAAGTGAGCGTGCAGATGAGTAGGCTGGACTTGAGAATTTTCTCAGGACCCGCTTTTCTCAAGGCTTAGGAAACTGCCATGCTAGAGCCACTTCGGACTGATTTTGCGCGACGTTGGCCAAAATTGACCTGGAAGCTGGGTTACTGGTTTTCTAGCCCCAAAAAAGTCACCCCGGTTCTACTAGTAGTTGTCGCAGTAGTCCTAGTCACCAGTGAACCTGAGTACAGTCAGCGTATGGCTGTAGCGGGTTTGGCGTTACTGGTCGCCTATGGAGTGGTGATGTCGCCGTTGTTTTCGATCCCAGCAACGGCGCTGCTATCGAGCTTTGTGCCCCGAGACACTGGGGAGTCGGCTGATGCCATTGTAGTGCTGGCCCGGAACGGCCGCATTCAAGGCGATCGCTACAATACAGCGGTCAATATGTTGGCCGAGGGGCGATCGCCCAATCTCTTGATCATGGGCCTCTCCCAGGGAGTCACTGTGCTTAAAGCTCTCGATCAGCGCCACCTATCGCCCAACCTCATGCTCAGTGCCGTCTGCGTCAAAACCACCAAGCAAGAGGCAGAGTCAGCCGCTGTCGCCCTTGGTGCTAGGGGGTTGAAGCGGGTTATTTTGATCACCGATACTCCCCATATGCTGCGGGCTTGGCTGACGTTCAAGGGACTGGGGTTTTCCGTCGTCCCTCACATGGAGCCGCTGCCCATTGGGGTGGCTAGTCGTGAGCGATCGCTGCTGGCCATTCGCGAATATCTGGGCCTAGTTAGCTATGCTGGCCTAGGGCGTTTTCAAGGGAAGTTGCCCAGGACCCTTCCCCAAGTGGCCAGGGCAATGGCCGACGACTTACCTGGCGATCGCTGCTTTATGACCGCTGAGCAAATTCGGCAGACGTTCAGGCTCAGCTGAAATTTAAGAAAAAGGGTGGAGCCCGATGACCATTTCGCTAACTCAGGTTGATGCCTTTACTGATGCCGCTTTTGGCGGCAACCCAGCGGCGGTGTGCGCCCTACCCGAGGCTCGCCCCGATCGCTGGATGCAGCAGGTGGCCCAAGAGATGAACCTCTCAGAAACCGCCTTTTTCTACCCCGAGGGCGACGGCTACCGGCTGCGCTGGTTTACCCCCACCGTAGAGGTCGACCTGTGCGGCCATGCCACCCTAGCCACCTGCCACGTGCTGTGGAGCGAGGGTCACCTGAGCAACGAACAGCCCGCTACGTTCCATACCCGCAGCGGTGTGCTCACGGCCCGCCGCCTCGGCGATTGGATTGAGCTCAACTTTCCAGCCAACCCGTCCCACTCCATTGCTGAACCTGACGGTTTGGCAGAGGCCCTAGGCGCAACCCCCCAAGCCGTCGTTGAAAATTCCTTGGGCTATTTGGTCGAGCTAGAGTCGGTGGCGGTGGTGCGCGATCTGCGACCCGACTTCGTCGCCCTTGGGCAATTCCCTGTCCACGGCGTGATTGTCACCAGCCGAGGCGAAGCGCCCTACGATTTTGTCTCTCGGTTTTTTGCCCCCGCCCTCGGCATCAACGAAGACCCGGTCACCGGAGCTGCCCACTGCTGCCTCGGCCCCTACTGGCGAGAAAAGCTGGGCAAAACCACTTTTCTCGCCCACCAGTCATCGGTCCGGGGTGGCGTAGTCAAAGTGCAGGATGAAGGCGATCGCATTTGGCTCAGCGGCCAAGCTATCACCGTCTTTAAAGGAGATTTGCTGCACTGATGCAGATCGAGGTCACCACCTGGTATTTGGAAATGCTCGACCCGGCTCAGCTGCGGCCCAAGCTCAGCGAGCATCCCCATCTGGAGATTCGCCAGGCCGAGGTGCCCTGCCCAGAATTAAGCCGGTTTCTTTATGCCAGCGTGGGTGGTCAGTGGTACTGGTGCGATCGCCTCTCCTGGAGCCGCGATCACTGGCTCACCTACCTCAACCGCCCCCAGGTCGAAACTTGGATAGCTTACATCTCGGGTACCCCAGCGGGCTATATCGAGCTAGAAGAACACCCCCAAGGCGACGTCGAAATCACCTGCTTTGGTCTGCTGCCCCAGTTTATTGGCCAGGGCATTGGAGGGCATCTGCTCACGGTGGGCATACAGCGCGCCTGGAATTGGGGAGCCAACCGTGTATGGGTACATACCTGTAGCCTCGATGGCCCCTTCGCCTACAAAAACTACGAGTCACGTGGGTTCACCCGCTACGACACCAAAGTTGCGATCGAAGACCTGCCGGATAGTCCCCCCGGCCCTTGGCCAAACAGCAACACCTCGCTCCGTGCCTCCTGAGCGCTACTTCATCGCTTTCTCAGGACGTTGTGCGTTGACGCTCATCGAACAGCATCGTGCGGAGTTGCGCCTTAAAAATGCGTCCACGCAAATTGTCAGCGCTCAGAAGCTCCTTGACAAAGCAAGATTCTTTTAATGACGTAGCTTTGGCGCAGGCCGACCGCTCTTTAAAGCGCCCGGCATCACCAGCTTTAGCGGAGCGAGATAATATTTTGGGGACGGCTGATGACTATATATCGAGAATCTTCTGCTGCTGGTCAAGAAATACCTCAGATCTTTGCCGTAGCCTCGCTGCTCAATTAGCCTCTCCAGGTCTAATTCATAGGCAGCTAAAAACGATTTCCTGAGCTGGCGGCTACTCATCCAAGGTGAACCTGTGCGCTCTAACTCAGCCACAAAAAGATCTTCGATGGCCTCCAATACCTGATTCATTGAAGAAAACGTTGACAAACTTTGCTGAGATACCATAGTTGCTCGACTGCCTGTAGCGACAAATAATCATCTCCGTAACTACAGGCCTGCTTCGTGCTATTTCATACCTGAGGCCGTGCGGGTTTCCCTACGGCGAGGGCGGAATTATGACGGCAATCTCCACTATTCTGCGTTCCCCATAGCATTCGTTCAGATAACGCTCAGTGTTGTTTAGATCACAGCACCAGAAAATCCTCTGCTCCTACACTAGGTAAAGCCTTGGGTTTGAACAGCCCAAAATGAATGGATTTAGGCCCATCGGGCGTTTTCGATTTTTGCTCTTGTACTCTCGCTCTTTTGCTATGGCGCTAGTCTTTGGCCCCAGCGCTAGTCTCACCAGGCTTTTCGGGGCTAGCTGGGGCTGAACCAGGCTGTTGATCGAGGCGCAGGGCCTGGGCCAAGGCCGATCGCGCCTGGGCTTTTTGCACCAGCGGGTCGAGCTGCTCTACCGATAGCCCACTTAACAGGCTGAGTTCTTGGCGGTTTAGCCCCCTCAGCAGCATCTCAACGCACCAGGTGGCACGGGCCTGCTCAACGCCAATTGGTTCGCCAGTGGGCGACATGATGCCGGTTGTTACCTCGGCCCATAGCTGCCGCACCCTCAAGGGCGTAATCGGCTGATCGTCTGGCCCTAAAAACATGGCCGATGAAGCATCGCTACGGCTTTTGAGCCAGCGGGTAAGCGGGTTTTTGATGTAGGTGCCGTAGCGCCGACCCATGATCCACTGATTGAGGGGCACCTGTCGATGCTGAGGACCAACCAGCAAAATATGCTGGCTGCTGTCGTAAAGGGCGCTAGTGCGGCTGAGCAGCGGCACCTCTGCTGCCGCTACCCCGGCCCCCAGCAGCACATAGATCAGGGCATGGGTCTGGTTGCCAGCCTTACGGGCCGCTTGCATAATTTCATGGACTAGGGGGGCGGGTAGGTCGCTCCAGCTCTCTGTATTGGGGGGAGTAAGGCCAGGCTGGGCTGGACCAATAGTGGCCCCATCGGTCTGGGGGTGCAGGCTGAGCAACCAGCTAACGACACTATCGATAAAAGCGCTCCGGCTGGGCCACAGACCGTGGAATTCTGCGCTGCCGTCACCGGCACCACTAGTGGTGCCGTCGATCGCAGCATAGCCCAGCAGCAGCGCCATCACTAGCCCTGCCACTTCCTCAGGAGGGAGGCCGACGGCTTCCCCCGGAGCCAGATGCGCTTCCAGGTACTCAGCAATGAAGTTGCGAATGGTTTGCAGGCCCCGCCCCATGGCCTGGCTATTGTCTGCGGAAAACTGCCCGGCTTCACCAATTACCGATCGCACCAGCTCGGAGAGCTGATCGAGGGTAGCCAAGCACTGGCCCAAAAACTCTCTCAAAGCCTGGTCGATAGGATCTTGGGCTAAAGCCGCCAGATCAAAACTATGGTCTGGGCCAGACAACACCTCAGCCTCAGTCATGACCGCTGCAAGCAAGCCATGCTTGCTACCAAACTGGCGAAACAGCGTGACCTCGTTAACTCCAGCTAAATCAGCCACCTGCCGGGTAGTAGTAGTGCCTACTCCCTGGTTAGAAAATAGCTGAAACGCCGCATCCACTAGACGCTGTCGAGCTGATCTGCGCTGATCTGCCATGGCAAAAAGAAAGCAACACTTGCATTTTACCAGAGAAGTTTGTTAGGATTGATTTGCAAGCGACACTTGCAAAAGACTCCAGCCGGTCCCTTAGGGGTGCAAAGGAGTCGGGCAAGGACTTCCCTTCGGTCGGGCTAACAGACTGGTCGAGGGTTTAACCCTAAAAGAAGAAAAGGACATGCTATGACAACACTACTGAAACAAGCCCCAGAGAAACGGGGAATCAAAGGCTTAGATTGGACACTGGTTGGCTTTTTAACTGCCATTCACGGCGTTGCCCTGCTGGCCCCGTGGTTCTTTTCGTGGTCGGCCTTAGGGGTGATGGTGGCGCTGCACTGGTTGTTTGGCAGCATCGGCATTTGTTTGGGCTATCACCGACTGCTCACCCATCGCAGTTTGCAGGTGCCCCAGTGGTTAGAGTACGTCATTGCAACCATTGGCGCAATGGCGCTTCAGGGTGGCCCAATCTTTTGGGTGGCGGGGCATCGTCAGCATCACCTCTACACCGAGGATGCTGAAAAGGATCCCTATGCCGCCAGTCGTGGGTTTTGGTGGAGCCACATGTTGTGGATGGTGTACCGCAATCCGGCAGTCTTTAATGGCCAGATTTACCGTCGCTATGCTCCAGATATTGCCCGTGACCCTTACTATCGCTGGCTCGATCGCAACTTTTTACTGTTGCAAGTGCCGGTTGCGATCGCCCTCTTTGCCCTTGGCGGTTGGTCTTTTGTAATCTACGGCGGCTTTCTCAGAATTGCACTTCTATGGCACTCGACCTGGCTGATCAACTCGGCAACCCACATGTGGGGCAAGCGCCGCTTTCATATTGAAGACAGCTCGGGCAATCTATGGTGGACAGCGCTGCTCACCTACGGCGAAGGTTGGCACAATAACCACCACGCGTTTCCTAACGTGGCCCCGGCTGGCTGGCGCTGGTGGGAAGTCGATGTCACCTGGTATGCCATTCTGTTGTTAGAAAAGCTGGGTTTAGCTCGTCGCGTGGTGCGCCCCCCGGCAGAGGCTGTAGCTCAGGGGCGATAAGTCAGCGGTTTACAAGTAACACGAATGAAATGTCAGCGTCTGGGGTTTACTTAAGCCCTAGGCGCTGAACAGTACTTGCACTCGGATGATTGTTTTTGTTGGTTTTTGTGCAACCTAGTTTTTGTACGAGCTTATATCC
The DNA here is from genome assembly GCF_039962255.1 of Leptolyngbya subtilissima AS-A7. Classification (NCBI taxonomy): domain Bacteria; kingdom Bacillati; phylum Cyanobacteriota; class Cyanophyceae; order Leptolyngbyales; family Leptolyngbyaceae; genus Leptolyngbya; species Leptolyngbya subtilissima. The sequence continues at coordinate 410,609 of NZ_JAMPKY010000005.1, forward strand.
ATCAAGAATGATGTCTGAAGACAATCAAGGCGTTGATTTAAGTGTCAATGAAATAAACAGAGTTTTGCTTATTGACTTGGAAAACTGCCCCGATCAGATTCATCAGCTAAAAGACAATCTAGAGAAATTTTCAAAAGTTGTAATTTGCTACGCTAAGACTGGAGCCAAAATCCCTCTTGACTGGCTAATTCCATTAAGTGCAACGGTAAGCTCAAGCAAGCTGAAAATTTTTAAGATGACAAATAGCGGCAAAAATGCAGCAGACTTTGGCATATGCTTTTTCGCTGGAGTTTTGATGCAAGAGTTGCCAAAAGAGACACATTTCTCGATTGTGTCTAATGACACTGATTTAGACCACGTTGTGAATTTGCTGAAAAGTCAAGGCCGCTCGGCAGAGCGCATAGGCATGAAAAAAGAAGGAAAGGAAGTCACTAGGACTGAGTCTGAAACCGTGGATTCAGTTTTGATATCTCCGGTTGAAACATATTGCAAACACCTTATAACCTACAGTAAAAATAGGCCTGCAAAGAAAGATACTCTGCTGAATGGTATTAAAAACAAATTCAAGGAATCTCCTAAATCAGCGGCGGAAGTATTTAGGCTCTTGACGGTTCAAGGCGCAGTAACCCTTGTTGAAAATAAGGTTTCCTATAACAACAAGAAGATTCAAGAGTTGGCAAACCAGTCTTAACTGGCTAACTAATGAGGTATTGATAACGGGTTGCTAAAGCCTTCATGAATCTTGATCAGGTGGATGAAAGCGGGGGTGGAGGCGATCGCGCACCAGTTCTCCCTTCTCCAAATGCTCTTCGACAATTCTCGGCACATCTCCAGGGGTGACCCGGCAGTACCAGGTATTGCCGGGCATCACTTTAACCGTAGGTCCAGCGCTGCACTGGCCCATGCAGTCGCTCTCGGCCACTAAAATGTTGGGGCTTTGGTGCTGCTGAAACGCCGCCAGTACCGCCGCCGAACCGCCGCGATCGCACGAGCGATGCCGACACACCTGCACTAGCCAACGCTTAGAAACCACAGATCGATCTTCCTCTCAACGGTCATCCTACCCGTGAAGCCGTTATCCCAATGCCCGCCCTGATATTTATAGAATGCTCCGTCCCGCAGGCTTCGACCAAGTGAGTTAGAGGCTGGTCTTTGAACACGGGCCGTAAGCGGCTAACAGTTCGTTCACCCAGAGCGCATCGATCGCACCCTGGAGCTGCCGCTGCTGCTGGCGCAGCGTCTGGGGGCTGAGACAGGGCTGCAAGCGCGCCACTAGGTCATCGGCTTCGTCAATCAAAAAGTTGAGCAACGGCTCTGCTTCAGCCTGCTGCAAAATCTCACCCATGCGCTCTGCGGCGGCCTGATCAAGGGTAGGGAGCAGCGCTAGCTGGCAATATTCATAGACCGTGGGGCGGTAGGCTAGGGCGCTACTGAGCCATTCGTCAGAGTCTGACATGGGGGTCTCCTACAGCCATTAACCCAAACCGATTAGGCTCAAGGTTTAATCGAACAACACAGCAACGGGTTAACACGGCAACCCACAAACCAACCAACGGCCCATGACGATACCCAGACCAAGGTTGGTTCCTTGAGGGTTAAGTGTACCCAGCTGCACCGCCGTGACAAGGGTTTTGGTGAAGTTTATGCCCCGGGAGGCAGATCTTGTTAAAGGAATGACGAAGCTTAACTTAGGCGGCCACTAGCGATCGCACTAACCCTTCAAACAGCGGCAGCCCGTCTACCCCGCCCAGCACAGCATCAGCGGCCCGCTCGGGGTGAGGCATCAGGCCCAGCACATTGCCCTGTCGGTTACAAATACCCGCAATGTTTCCTAGCGAGCCGTTGAGGTTGGATTCCTCATCCACAGACCCATCGATGCCGCTGTAGCGAAACACGATTTGCTTATTGGCCTCTAGCTCGGCTAGGGTGGCCTCGTCGGCGTAGTAGCAGCCCTCCCCATGGGCAATGGGCAGGGTGATCACTTGGCCCGCAGAATAATTCGACGTCCACAGCAGGTCGGTGCGCTCGACTTTAAGGGGCACGCGATCGCAGATAAACCGCATATCTCGATTGCGCACCAATGCCCCTGGCAGCAGCCCCACCTCGGTCAAAATCTGGAACCCATTGCAAATGCCCAGTACCGGCTTGCCTGCTTTGGCGTGCTCTACCGTAGCCTGCATAGCGGGCGAAAAGCGGGCGATCGCTCCACACCGCAGATAATCTCCATAGCTAAAGCCTCCGGGCACCACCACGATATCCACATCGCTTAGGTTACTGTCTTCGTGCCAGACCATGCGAGTGGGCTGCCCAAGAATGTCACGGGTGACGTAGGCCACGTCGCGATCGCAGTTGGCCCCAGGGAAAACGATGACGGCGAATTTCATGGAGAAGGGAGAGGTAAGGGGGAAGTTTTGAATCTTGAATTTTGGGTGTTGAATGAGTTGCCTGAACTCAAAACTAAACACTCAAAACTCAAAGCTTTTTACGCTGTCGCTAGGGTTTGCAGCTCAAAGCGGTAGTTTTCAATCACCGGGTTAGCCAAGAGCTGATCGCACATGCGATCGAGTTGCTGCCTGGCGGCGGCGTCATTCTCAGCATCGAGGGTCAGCTCAATGTATTTGCCAATGCGAATCGGGCCGACGTTGTCGTAACCCATGTGGGCCAGGCCAGACTGCACTGCGGTGCCCGCCGGGTCGAGCACCGAGGGGCGCAGGGTGACATAGATGCGAGCGCTGTAGTGAGGCAAGGCTGACTCCGGTGGCGGGGAAAATCCACAATAGTTTGTACCCCTCATCCTACCGTATCAACCGATTGATAAAATTGAGTCAGTACAAGTGAGCCAGCATGGTACGACGCACCCGCAGCCAAGAGAAAGTTTTGACCGTTCTAAAGGGTTTGAGTAAGCCAATTTCGGCCCAAGCTCTCTACGTCGAAATGCGGCAGGACGGCAACACTACGGGGCTTGCCACGGTCTACCGAGCGCTGGATGCTCTCAAGCTGGAGGGGGCGGTGCAGATGCGCACCCTGCCCTCGGGCGAAGCGCTCTACAGCCTGCCCCAAGAAGACCGCCACCACCTCACCTGCCTCCAGTGCGGCAACACTATCGCCATTGACCAGTGCCCCGTCCACGACCTGGAAAAACAGCTGCACAAGGCCCACGAATTCAAAATCTTCTACCACACCCTGGAGTTCTTCGGCCTCTGTCCCCGCTGCCAAGGCAGTCTGTCCAGCGCCGAAGCTTCAGTTTCTTAAAGTTCAAGGCTACGGATTGGATTCCTGTTGCCATCGGTAAACCCGCCCGCGGTAACGGGGCAATAGATGACTCCCTAGGGCAAACCAACTAAACGTTCTGCCCTGTAGGCAGGGATGGCACCGATCGGTAGATAGTGCCAGCGAGAGGGGCGAGCGCAACTACTACCGATGATTGATGGCGAAGCCAGCCAAGAGAACAATAATCAAAGCTTGAAGGCAGCGGCTATGCGGATTTACTCTACTCCAGTCCAATGCCGGTAGCCCAGTCCTTGTGCTCCTAGGCCGCTTATCCATGGTCAAGTTTAAATCTTACTTTGAGCGTCACTATCCCAACCTAGAGCGCGTTATCGCCATCATTGCTTTAGTCAACTTGGCGCTAGTCTTTTTTGATCTCACCTATCTCAATTTGCGGCCGGTTTATAGGCAGTATTTGTCCCCTGTTACACAGGTCTATGACCCCGTTAAAGGCATTAAGGCACATCCTCTAACCGAGCGTTATTTGACCCAGGTTGAACAGCTCAAAAGCCAGCTTGATCAAACTGGACTGCGATCGCTCCCCACTCAAAATTCGCTATCAGACTTGCAGAATCTCAGTCAGCAGCTGTCAACAGAGCGCGCCTTTGCTGAGCCCCATGGCGACCTTGCCCTAGTTGCCATTCAGCAAGCTCTGCGATCGAGAACAGCTCAGCTTTCAGCCCAGGATGCTTTTAGCCAATTTTGGAGTGCAGACTATCTCGAACAGGCGAATTGGCAAACGGAGCTTGAGTTTTGGGATAGGCAAATTCAACCATTTTTTCAGGGCAACTATTATCGCACCGTCAACCGGTGGGGTGCGCCAACCGATTATTTTTGGCTGATTGATTTGCCGTTTGTTCTAATTTTTGGGGTAGACATTCTGGCGCGCATTAGTGCTACCCGGCGGCGCAACCCGGATCTAACTTGGATAGAGGCTGGCCTGCGGCGATGGTACGATCTGTTTTTGCTGCTGCCATTTTGGCGCGGGTGGCGAGCTTTGCCTGTGGCCCTGCGCTTGTACCAGGTGGATTTGCTAGCACTAGAAGCGGTGCAAGCTGAGGCCCAGCGGGATGTAATTGTCACAGTTGGGGCTGACATTGCCGGTATTGCCGGCATTGAGATCATCGAGCAGCTTCAAGATTCAATCCGACAAGGGGAGCTGCTGAATTGGATAGCCCTAATTGACCCAGTGGCTGACTCTGAAAACTCAGTTGATCTGGTAGCTGAGGAAGAGATCACGGCGATCGCTAGCCGCCTCTACCAAGTTGGGGTAGACAACATCTTGCCCCAGGTTCAACCCGACATTGAGGAGCTGGTGCAGCACAGCATTGCCAGAACGCTAGAGCAGATGCCAGGATACCCCCAGCTCAACTATTTACCGGGCTTAGAGCAGGTATCTGTGCAGATGATTAAGCACCTGTCTCATTCGGTGGCTCAGGGCCTTTACCGCAGTGTTGCGGGGAGCTTGTTAGACGCTAGAGGCGCAGAAATTACCGCTCGCCTACAGCACAATCTACGAGAGGCGCTCGCCAGTGAATTGAGTCAATACAACACCCGCAAAGAGATTGAATCGAGGTTAGTCAGCGCCTTAGACAAGTTCAAAATCAAATATGTGAAGGCTCTGGCAGAGGCGGGTGGCGAAACGCTGGCTAACCACACAGAGCTATTGCGCAAGCAGCTCAGCTAACATTGCTGCTCTCATAAGCCTTTGCATTCAAGCAGCCTATCTTTGATCCCCTAACCTATTCCCTCCCAGGTAGGAGGGTAAATAGGTCAAAGAACCTTAAACTTTTAAATATTGTTTAGCCGCGAGCTGACCCACCTAGAGCTGGTCAGGCTTGAAGTGGTGCCAGCTTAATTTTGAGGCTGTTTATTGCAAAAATAGGTTGAATGGCAGTGCCTCAACGACAGCTTTAATCCGGTTATCAAAAGACACTAGTTGAAGGGTCTGGTTTAGTTAACTCTTAACTTCTATTCTTCTGAAGACTTTTGGTAGCGATGACTTGCAGAGATTAAACAAAAATTATGCAAAGAGTACTAATTATCGGCGGCTGTGGACGAATTGGTGGCAGTATTGCTAAAGACATTTTGGCTCACACTGATGCTGAAGTGACTATTACCGGGCGCAACCCCCAACTGGGTACCGCAGCTTTAGAAAGACTGGGTTCCAAAGTGCAGTTTCAGCTGTTGGATCTGACGAATCAACCGGAGGTGGAAACAGCGGTCGCTAAGGCAGATCTGGTCATCCATTCGGCTGGCCCTTTTCACTACCGAGATGTTGGTGTTTTGCGCGCCTGTATTGATCAGGGAGTCGGCTACACCGACGTTAGCGATGAACGCAGTTTTACCCGCAAAGCCCTAGCCTTGCACGCTGAGGCCGAGGCTGCCGGGGTGACAGCCGTCATCAATACTGGGGTATTTCCTGGTATCTCAAACAGCATGGTGCGCCAAGGGGTCGAAGCCTTAGACAAAGCGACCTCGATTCAACTGAGCTACATCGTTGCTGGCTCTGGTGGTGCTGGCGTGACGGTGATGCGAACTACTTTTATTGGTCTGCAACGCCCCTTCGAGGCCTGGCTGAACGGTATCTGGCAATCGGTGAAACCTTACTCAGGTCGAGAAACTTTGGAGTTCCCGGCTCCCTACGGCAAGGCCAATGTCTACTGGTATGACATGCCTGAGTCGATTACTCTACAGGAAACCTTTCCGGTAGATAATGTAATTACAAAGTTTGGCGTAGTGCCCGACTTTTATAACCACGCTACTTGGGCAATGGCCAACTGGCTGCCACCAGTGGTGTTGCGCAATCGGCAAACGGTAGAGTTTTTAGCCCATGTCAGTCATTCTATGACCAGTGTGACCGATCGCTTTAGCGGTACCGGGGTAGCTATGCGCTGTGACATCAAGGGGCAGCAAGGGGGGCAGGATGCTCACTATGTCAGCACCTTTGCCCATGAGAGCGCTGCGATCGCTACTGGCCTGGGCACGGGCAGTATTGCAGAGCTGATGCTAACCGGCAAGCTCGAATGCCCTGGGGTGCACCCCGTGGAGCAAGCGCTGCCCACAGATTTATTCAAAGCAACGATGGATTCTCGCCAGCTAGAGATTCGTGAAACCATGAGCCAAGTCGAGGTGACTGCTTAACTTGCTCAAGAGCAAAAATAGAAGGGCGAAAAACTAAAAAATGCTCAATAGGCTTGGATTGGGATATCTTGCGCTGTCCTGATCCAGGCTTCGTCTGCTATATAAATCACACTTTTGGGCTGGATGCGATCGCATAACCTATTGAGTCAAGGCTCTAGGTATCGATACGCCAATTTTTGGCGCCGAATCTTAGGAATTTGTGTTTTAGTGCTCATTGAGCAAGCACTTAGGAGAGCCCCTTTCTAGCTATTCCTAGGCTTGGGCAAGAAGTACCTCGGAAGATTTTTTTAATCTATCTACCTGTAGATCGTCAAACCATCTCATCCTTGGGGTTGAGGTTGGTATTACGGTGAAAAAATTATTGTTTGGTTAAGTAACAAATTTTTTCTTATTCCCGAAAAAGGGGATTGTTATGTATCGGCCAGAAAAAGTACAGGCTTACTTGACCTCCATCAGTGAAAGCCGTTCTCCCGTGGAAGACGCTTTAAAGCGCAACATTTTTAAGTATGGTTTGTGGTTGCTAGGAATTCCGGCGATCATTTATGGAGCAGTTGATCGGGGTGTGGCAGCTTTCTCCGGTCCTGTCTTCGATGCGACTGACATCTCCTACTGCTTAATAGGACTAGTTATTTTGCTGGGATGGGTTTGCATTGGTTTGGCCGAAGATCATCCCGACGGGACCATCCTAAAGGCAGATCAGTCAATTGATTCTGCGATCGCCCCAGCCTCAGAATACATTGCTCAACAGACTTATCGGCTGCCGTTTCCCTACCTCTGTCAGGTTTACCATCTGCTCAACGTTCAACATTTAGAAGACATCCATCGCTTCAGCCTAGGAAATTTGAAGGTCATTAAAGTCAGCGATTTCCAAGCAACCCAAGAGGGCGGCAAAATTCGTTTCGAAACGATGCTAGATTCCCCTTTTAACGTTCTTCGCATGTGGCGAAACCCAGTGGTTGAAGTGGATCTGACGATTCACTCACCTCATCAAATTGAGCTAAAAGTGCCAACTTACGGCCAAAAGTTTATTCGAGTTTTATTTAATGTGTTGCCTCTCAATGACCAAGAGCATCACCTGTCAATTCAATTGTTTAGCAACTTAGCATGGCCGAAGGAATTGCTGAAAGCCATATTAATTGTGGCTTCTAGTCTTACCCTTCTCGAGGACCTGCCCTACCTGAACCACTTGGCCAGACGTAACTATGACCGACTGTTTAGCCAAACTTCTGAAAAACGACGGTCGAGTCAGGCTATGCAGCTCTTTCATCGCTATGCCGATCTCTACAATGGCTCTTGGAAATATCGGCAAATGCAGCTGCTAGATAATTAATAGCTCACCAATAGGGAAAGTCATTCTTCAGACAGTTGCAGTTGACTAAAAGTGGCGCAAATTTAGAGGTAGACGAACCTTAGTGGGCTTGGAGGTAAAAATGCCCTGGACTTACGACGAATTCCCAACCTCCATGAAGAATCTGACTGCTGAGGTGCGGCGAAAGGCGATTGATATTGCCAATGCTCTTTTAGACGATGGGTATGAGGAAGGTCGGGCGATCGCGATTGCCACTGCTCAATCAGAAAAGTGGGCTAAACGCCGTCACAAGCAAATCGCTAAGAAAAATACCGGTGGCACCACAGGTCAGGCCGTTGCTGCCGATGATGAAAAAGATAATGGAGAATCCATTCACGTCTTTGCTGATCCGGAAGAGTCAGGGTGGATTGCGACCCAGGGCCAAAAACGGATTGCCCAGGGCAGCAAAAAGACTGATGTAGTCGACAAAGCAAAAGAGAAGGCCAAGGCTCAAAGGACGGAACTCTGTATTCACAACAAGCAGGGCGATCTTGTTGAAGAACACGACTATTCATAAGAGCGCTAGATCCCTGCTTAGATAAAACCCAAATCTCTTTCTTTTCAAGACTTTTCTGAAAACCTTAGAAATGTCGGTCAGTTTCGCATGATGTGAGTGTACTGGCTCAGCGTAGACTGTGTGGTCATGAGGATGGTCAGCGCTAGTTTCCTGAAAATTCTTCAGCTTCAAGCGGCCACCCTTCAAAAAAAGCTGCTTGGAAGATGCTAATAGCTTGTAAAGCCTTAATCTGCTGCCGGTACGATGCAGGAGCACTGGCACTTGCTTTAAAAGCGCTGCTGGAAGCGAGCCTACTTAATGCGCGCGTTTAGTGAAGTAGGGTTGTCTAGACGGTTGTTGAGTCACTTCCAAACTAGCTCGGCGAGTTGCGCTGGATAGCGTAAACGGTGGCCGAAGCGACGTTAGAAGGGGGCTTTCACCCGGTAGGATACTACAGGATATTTAACGCTTCAGCGCGTGCGCCCTCAATGGCGAGGTTGCAAGGTCTATGGAATTACCAACGGAGTAGTCGTTATGGTCGCAATTACATCGGTTCACGGTAGGCAGATTCTAGATTCGCGGGGCAACCCCACGGTTGAAGTCGATGTAGTGCTAGAAGGTGGGGCTAAGGGGCGTGCTGGCGTGCCTTCTGGAGCATCCACCGGTATTCGCGAAGCCCTAGAACTGCGGGATGACGACAAAGTCGTCTACGGTGGTAAAGGGGTGCTCAAGGCCGTAGCCAACGTCAACGACACCATTGCCCCAGCCATCCTCGGCATGGATGCGATGGATCTCGCCGCCGTAGATCACAAAATGCTGGCTTTAGACGGCACTGACAACAAGGGTACTCTGGGCGCTAACGCCATTTTGGGCGTATCGATGGCGGTGGCTCGGGCTGCTGCCGTTGCTGCCGATATTCCCCTATACGTGCATCTAGGTGGACCCGATTCGGTGCTGCTGCCGGTGCCCTGCTTCAACATCATCAACGGCGGTGCCCATGCCGACAACAGCGTCGATTTTCAAGAATTCATGATTGCTCCGGTGGGTGCGCCGACTTTTTCTGAGGCGCTGCGCTACGGGGCCGAGGTCTACCACGCGCTCAAGTCGGTGCTGAAAGCGGCGGGCTATAGCACCGCTATCGGCGACGAGGGCGGTTTTGCCCCTAACCTCAAGAGCAATGTGGAAGCGATCGAAGTCATTCTCAAGGGCATTGAGAAAGCCGGTCTGCGGCCTGGGGATGACATTGCGATCGCCCTTGACCCGGCCGTCAGCGAGCTGTACCAAGAAGACGGCAGCTATCTGTTCTACAAATCCGACAACAGCCGCAAGTCTACCGCCGACATGATTGACCTGTGGGAAAGCTGGGTCAATCAGTTTCCCATTGTGTCGATCGAAGACGGCCTCGGCGAGCAAGACTGGGCAGGTTGGCAGGCCATGACCCAGCGATTAGGCGATCGCATTCAGCTGGTCGGCGACGATGCCTTTGTAACTAACCCTGCCATCATTGCCCAGGCGATCAAAGACGGCGTTGGCAACTCGACCCTGGTCAAGGTCAATCAAATTGGCTCGATTACTGAAACCCTTGAAGCGATCAAAATGTCCCACGAGGCGGGCTACACCTGCATGGTCAGCCACCGCTCCGGCGAAACCCCCGACGACTTCATCGCCGACCTGGTGGTGGGCGCGATGACCGGCCAGATCAAGTCCGGTGCCCCCTGCCGAGGCGAACGCCTATCGAAGTACAACCAGTTGCTGCGCATCGAAGAAGAACTGGGTGCTAAGGGCCAATATGCCGGGCTCAACACCTTCAAGCGCAAAACTCTGACTGCCTAGGGATCACAACCTCCCATCCCTCTCACGCAAAAGAGGGATGCCTGAACTCAGACTGCCGTAGCCCTGCTGCGGCAGTTTTTGTCTGTAGGGGCTGAGCATGCTCAGCCCCTATCACAGAGTTCACCAAACAGCGTTCGGTAGGAACCAAAAAAATCCCGGCTTGACCCAGCCGGGATTACCATGCCTTCCTAATCCGAACATCGAACTCCTACGGATCGCTGGGCCTAAAGTTATCTGGCAGTTCACACTGCCCAGTCGGTCCCACAACTCTGATATAGCCTCCCCCGTCCTGCAATTCCATCTCAAACTCCCCCTGAAATTCAGACAGCACTAGCGCCACCAGCGCCCCGACTAATACAAACCCCGCCGCCGCTGCCACCCCTTTCAACCCCTGCTGAAACGATTCGCTCAACATCCCCGCCCCCTCGGCAATGCCTAAACAACCCTCTAGTGCTTAGTAAGCGTTAGCGAGCAACTGAGACAGCAAGCTGGGTACGGTTATCCCCGCTTAGGGCTGCAAATATTGTCGAAAAAATTCGATTTGCAGCTGTGCGGCTAGAGACTGATGGCCCGACCCATAGAGGCTGTGCCCCACCCCCTGAAACTCATAGAGGGTAACGGGCACCTCCGCCCGCTCAATCACATCGTGGAAGTTGCGGGCTACATCGACCTGCAAAAAATCTTCGGCCCCATGAAACAACAGCGTGGGGGTGCGAATTGATGCCGCATTGTAGAGGGGCGACGTCTGCAGGTAGGCGCTAGGAGCTTCCATCGGCGTTTGTCCTACCAAGTACGACAGCAGCGACGAGTAGCCCAGCTGCCACTCTGTCAGCGTGTCGAGCAGTGAGCACTGGGGGTTGGCCGCCGCCGCCAGCTGAGGATACTGGCTGGTGAACTGAGCTGTGTAGTAGCCCCCGTAGGAGCAGCCCGTGATCCCCACCTGGTTAGCGGTCGTCCACCCCTGCTGAATCATCTGGCGCACAATCTCAGCTCCCTCTTGGAGGTCGAGCTGCCCAAAGTTTTGGTTGTCGGCCAGAGCGCGGTAAAACTCGGGGCCAAAGCCCTCGCGCCCTGACAGGGGCACCACCAGCACCGCCAGGCCAAAGTTGGGCAGCAGGTTCAGCGGCATTTCGACCTCGGTGGCAAACTCGTTCGCCATCGAGAAGCCCGGCCCCCCCTGCTGCCAAACTACAATCGGCACTCCTTGGGGCGGGAAGGCGCTGCCCGCGGGTTGAATCAGAAAGCCTTGGCGCTCCCCCTGAGTAGTGGTAAAGCTTACCGGATCCATCCGCACTCGGTTACTGCTGACAACGGCCTCGTTGATGGTGGTGAGCGATCGCGGCTCCGACTCGCCATCGGTTGTGAGCGCAAACAGCTCGGGCGGCTGCGTCACCGATGAAAAGCCGTATACCACAGTGTCGCCATTCTCACTAGCAACAATCGACGCCGAATCCACGGAGCCTGGCGGCAGCGGCAGGGGAGTAAGGGTTCGCTGGCCTAGGTCGTAGACATGCAGGTGGCGGTTGATGCCCTCAGTGCCCCAAAACAGCAGGCGATCGCCGCCTAAAAACTGCCCCCCTGTTTCCGTTGGCCCCCGCAGAGCGTCAGCCTCGATCGTATCTAGCACCGTCCCAGCTAGGTCATAGACCTCAAAGTAGGCTGACTCAGGAAACACGTAGGATGGATATTCCCGACCCGCCACCGCGCTGGGCCGATAGCGCTTGAGCAGCAGCCGTTGGCCATCGGGACTGAGGCTGGCCCCAGCAAAGGGGTCGCCACCACGAGCTGGAGCGGTTAGCTCTAGACGTAGCGGTTCAGATTGGGTGAAGTCAAACACTCGCACGGTGCTGTGCTGGTGAAAGGGGTTATCTACCGGATCCAGGCGGCCCAGGGCGTCTTGCACTACGGGCTTGGCCAGGCTAGGGGTGTTGGGAGTGCGATCGTACAGGCGGCGTTCCTCCCCCGACGACATCACCAGGGCCACTTGATCACCGCTCTCTGACCAGGCCAAGGGCTGAATCTGCAACCCCTCGGGCAGTTTGGCTACCTCCACTCGACGCAGCGACGGCAAAAACACCACATAGATGGTGTCCTCGTCTTCGCCGTAGACCCGCAGGGCAAACTTCGAAAAGTCGGGGGCCATGCCCAAGATTTCACCCTCTTCGGGCTGGGTGGGATAAACCTGGGTGCGCGATGCAATCTCTGTCACCCGGTTGACGCTGATGATTTCCCAGGGGCCGTAGGGATCCTGCTGCACAAACCGCAGAGTGTCGTTGCTGATCCAGCGCAGGGGCAGGTCAGGGCTGACCATGTCATACTCCAAGGCGAGGGCATCGCTCAGCGTCCCGGTGCGCAAGTTGAGAAAGTGCAAACTGCGATCTTCTGTAAAGATGCGGCTGCTGACAGCCACCACCAGGGTAGAGCCGTCGGGGCTTAGGGTGCTGAGTACCTCAATCTGCCGCACCCCGAGCAGGGCATCGAGCCGAGTTTGTTCAGCCTCGGATAGGGGCGGTACCTCAAATCCTTCAAGCTCTACGGAGATGATCTCTGCTTGGCCTGGAACTGCCGCTATCACAGCCGCGAGGGTGGCTAGGGCGAGCGATCGCAGCATTGCGGCCCTAAGAGAACAGCGGCGACTTAACCCACTGCCCCAACCACCAAAATTACGCCAGGAATTCGCCACCGTGGCCCTGTAATTAAAGACAAGTCATCATAGCGCCATCCCCATACCTGGCGGGTGATCTAACCAGAGTTTGTTAACAACCCTGCCACCCCTCTCGCCGAGAGCAGCCCAGCGAGCTACCGTGAAAGAAATTCACCCCCTACCGCCCGTGACCCAGGTCGTGACCCAGGAATTTCAGCTTTCGATTACCCCCCTGGGGCCAGACACCTACCTGCTGCGCACCGAAGTCGTGGCTCCTGGGGTACCCCTGGCCGAAGCTCAGGTCACCTGGCCTTTAGCAACCTGGCTGTCCCAGGCCGAGGCGTTGTTTCAGGATCCACTACAGGCCCTGCTCGCTGCCCCTACTGCCCCCGTCTCCACCTCTGACCCTTGGACACAACTTGGTCAAACCCTCCACCAGGGCCTGTTTCAGGGACGCATTCGCGATAGCTGGGTCGCCGCTCAAGGCGTGGCTCAAAACCGACGGCAACCTCTGCGGCTGCGCTTGGGGTTCAAAGACAGTCGGGTGCAGCGCCTCCCCTGGGAACTGCTTTACGACGACGATCGCCCCCTAGCCACCGGCCTCGATGTCACCCTGTGCCGCTATTACCAAGCCCAAACGGTAACCGACCTGGCGGCTATGGTCCCCCTCTCCCCCGCCAGCGACCCTATCCGCTTACTGGTGATTATCTCGGCTCCCAGCGACCAGGAGCGCCTAGCCCTGCGCCAGGAGGTACAAAGTTTAATCGACAGTCTTCAAGCAACTCGGCTAGGCTACCTAACTTTAGAACTGACGATTTTAGAACAGCCGGGACGGCCTGAGCTGGCCCAGGCGCTAGAGCAGGGCAAGTTCCAAATTCTCCACTACGCAGGCCACAGCGAGGCCGGCGATACTGGCGGCGATCTGTTTCTAGTCAATCGTCAGACTGGTCTGACGGAAAGGCTCAGCGGCGAAGACCTCGCAGGCCTGCTAGTCAACAACGGCGTTCGCCTAGCGGTGTTTAACTCCTGTCGCGGGGCCTACACTCCCCAAGATGATGCTCAGGCCGGCTGGCGTGACCAAAACCTGGTGCAGGCCCTAGTCAACCGAGGGGTTCCCGGCGTCATCGCTATGGCCGATCGCATCCCCGACGATGTGGCCCTCACCTTTACTCAGCTGCTTTACCGCAACCTGCACCAGGGCCACCCCATCGACCTCTGCCTCAGCCGAGTACGCCAGGGGCTGATGTCGGCCTACGGATCAGATCAGCCCTTTTGGATGCTGCCTCTGCTTTACCTGCGCCCCGACTTCGACGGCTACCTTTACGCCCATGACAGCGCCGCTGCCTCAGAAAGCGGTTTTGGCGATGATGATCTAGCCGAGGCCGCCCTGCTGCTGCCTGACTACAGCACTGACCCCGAAATCTCTAGTTTGGCGGAGGAGGTCTTTACTCAGCAGGCTAGGGATGTCGCCACCGACAGCGCTGTCCCACCCCTCTACGACTGGCTGCAAGATCTAGAGCAGCCCGAGCCTTCCGATCCCGCTGTGACCAACTTGGTACAGCGGTTATCTCAACCCCAACCTTCAAATAATGGCAGCGGACCGGGCTCCGATCGCCCCCTAATCGCCGACCCCGCCGAAAGCCTGCTGCCCCAGACCCAGCCCAGCCCGACGCCGCTGTACCCCCTACCTCCAGACCCGAATGCTACTTCAACCGCAGGAGTGCCACCGCTGACTTGGGCGCTGCCTCGGCGCTGGTCGGTGTCTCCTAACCTGCTGGTGTGGGGTAGCTTGGGCCTAGCGGGGTTAGGGGCAGTGCTGGGGCTAGCCACCATCACCCTAACCACCGTCAACCGCCCCACGGTGAGCGACCCGGTTGAGCCACCGGTGGCTAGTGACGCTGGCGGAACCTCGTCAACTGCCAGCCCGGTGCTGCTGTCAGGGGCGCTAAATGCGCTCGCCCTAGGGCGTACTGACACCGCTCGCATTTTGATCGAGCAGTTACTCGATCGCAACGACCTGACCACTGCTGAGTCAGCGGTGAGCGCCATAGCTGAGTCACAACTGCTCGACCCAGACCTTGCCTATGTGCGAGGGCGATTGGCCTGGCAGCAAATGGTCGCTGGCAGTGCCGCCGACACCTCCCCCAGCGATGCCCTACGCGCTTGGAATCAGGCCACCGAGGGTCGCCCCGACTTTCTTGAGGCGTGGGTGGCGCTGGGGTTTGCCCACATGGCTATGGATGACTACGACCAGGCCACAACAGCCTGGCAACGGGCGATCGACATTGACCAGCGCCAGCGGCGCGACATTAACCCCGACGATCCCCAGGTGGCCGTTCCCGTAACGGTCAACGCCTATGCGGGGCTGGCTCTTGCTTACCACAAGAACAGCGAGCTGGCCATCGCGGCCGAAGAGCAGGCCCAGCTCCGGCAGCAGGCCCAATCTTATTTCGCTCAGACCCTGGCTCTCGACTCCACTATGGTTAATCCCAATGCCTTATCCCTCAACTGGCGCTGGTCGCCGGCTCTGATTGGCAGTTGGCAAACCACTGTCAGCCAGCTGGCCGTTAGCAGCGGCAACGCAGTAGAGACCAATAACTGAGCTTTTCTCACCGGCTAAAGCGGGTGTTAGCATGATTAGACTACTGAGAATCATTTATGCCCAGCACTCTCGCGATTCTGGCCCATCCCACTCAGGCTACCGCCGTCCTGGATTGGCTCTCAAAGCATGAGGGGGTGTTGACCCACTTTCAAATTATGGCCCCGGCAGAAATGGCCCAAGGCATTGAGCAGGGTTGGGATCTACAAAAAATAGAGCTAGTTGCCCTCAAAGAATCTAACCAGGGGGGCGATATTGAGCTAGCTGCCCACATTCTTGCCGGGGAGGTGGCAGGGGTAATTTTCTTCACTGACCCGGAGGCGCTTGCCTTCGCCTTTCCCAGTTTTTCCCTGGTGCTGCGGGCCTGCCAACTCCAAGGCATTCCCGCTGCCCTCAACGCCATGTCGGCCACCCTGCTGCTGCGGGGCATTGCCGAAAGCCAGATTGCCTACCTGATCTTTAATCCGGTAGCCGGCCAAGGTAACCCCAATACCGATCTTGCCCTGATCAAAGAAGTGCTCGAGCCTCAGATCCTGGTCAACGTGATCATGACGAAACCCGAGCTTGATCCGGCGGAGCAGGCCCAAGAGGTGATTGCCCACATTCAGTCCAAGACTGAGCACGACATGGGCCGCAGCCTGATTATTGCCTCCGGTGGCGATGGTACGGTGTCGGCAGTCGCCGGAGCCACCATCGGGACGGGTATTCCCCTGGGCGTGATTCCGCGGGGTACCGCCAACGCGTTTTCAGTGGGCTTGGGCATTCCCACTAACTTGCGCGCTGCCTGCGAAACGATTTTGGCAGGCAACACCCACGTGATTGATGCCGCCCGCTGCAACGACATTCCTATGATCCTGCTGGCTGGGTTAGGTTTCGAGGCCGGCATGGTCGATGGGGCCAGCCGCCAGCTCAAAAACGAGCTGGGTAACTTGGCCTACGTGCTCTCGGGGGTGCGACAACTGGCCGCCGCTGAACCCTTTACCGCCACCCTCGAAATTGACGGTGAGGTGACGACGGTGGTTACTACCGCTATTACTGTCGCTAACGTAGCTCCGCCGACCTCTGTGCTGGCTCAGGGTTTAGGGGAGGTGATCCCTGACGACGGCCTGCTAGAGATTACCATTGCCACCAGCACGACCCGGCTGCAGGGCATTAATGCTCTGGCGTCTCTAGTTGCAGCCGCGGCCTGGGGTAACCCAACCCAACGGGACGACATTACCTGCCTACGGGCTCGCCGCATTAAGGTAAGTACCGACCCGCCGCAAAAGCTGGTGGTCGATGGCGAGATTTTAGAAGTCAACCCAGTATTGTTTGAGTGCCTACCCGACGCGCTTACGGTATTTGCGCCCCTCCAAACGCTCTAGCCGATTCCAAAGGCATGGCGACAACGGGTAGCTCAAGGGGCTGACCGTGAACTCATGGAGGCTGGCACCAAGGCGATGACCGCGTACTAAGCACAAACCCCAATTTATAAAAGGCGCTCTGGAGGTGCGATCGCCTACTGCAAACGGCCGTTGGGTCAGAACAGATTCGACGTAGGGGCATTAGTACAATGCCCCTATCGAAGATTTCGCCTGTCAACGTGCCTAACTAAACCAAGCCGCTGCAACGCCTTGATCTCTTCGCTAAAGCGCACTACGAGATGTCTTAGCAGCTGAGAAAGTCTAAATAGAGTTTAGGGTTAGGGGCTGGGATGCCGCTCAGGCCGATACTCCCGCAGCCAGCAGCGTTCTAGGTAGCGCACTTGGTGCAAATACCAAAACCGCCAAGGATTGAGGACGGTTTTGTAGTTGCGACAAAAAACTGGTTGGTGAAGATAGGGCAGGATGGGAAACCGCATTGTTCTAAATAGGATGATCAATAGTGACGAAGCTGGACTAGCATTCGCTCAAGGTCTTGTTTCAAGGGCAACACAGCAGTCAGCCGGGGCTGCTTCCTCAGTATAGGCAGATGAAAAAAGAGACCCAACATTGGGTCTCTCAGATGGAAAGATAATTAATAATCGAACACAGAATTTAGAGATGGAGCTGACGGGAGTCGAACCCGTGTCCGCTTTGAGTATTAACACACCACTCATTCACAGGCTTAGCCCGTCTAATCCTCAGGGCCGGAACCGCCACTTATCCCGGACGGCGGGATTCTCTGGCTAAGTCTTAGTCAATGAATCCACCAGAGGAGAATCATTGAAGCATCCGTTGGGGTTTGTTCATAGCTCTTAACGGAGTCAAACTATGAACGCTCGCTAACTAAGTTAGAACTAAACTAGGTTTAGGTTAAGCGGCAACAGGTGCAGCTTTACGAGCAAAAGGAACGATGTTGTTCGCATTTACGTTTGTTTTGAGCCTTGATTTACGAGAGTAGACTCACTCTCGGCCTGTATCACAGCGTGACTTTCGTCAAAACGTCGAAACCGTTACAGCCCCACGATATTGCTTACCTAACCATTATAGATCATTGATTTGGATGATCGGTATTTCCCCTGTTCCCTAAATGGGGTCAGGGGCACGGAATATCGGCTAAGCGGCTTTGTGAAGGCGACCGCGCCGTGAAGACCCTACCCTCAACGTCTCTCTGGGGCAGAAAGCCAACGATTCTCACTCTAACCTTGAGCCCACTGCAACCTTGATTAGAAATCCCTTATGCCGCCAATAATCTTTCGTAAACTCGATGGTGTAGTCATCAAAGTATAATATTTGCTTAACGGTTCTGTTTCTGGTGGGGGTTGCCCATTGGCAGCATGCGCCGAAGCAGGCTCTAGATTTTAATCACATCTCATAGTCATAATCAGCATTTTGCCCCATGGGCAGCTGTTTGCAGCAATAAGGACTTCTTACCCCTATGACCACGACCAACGACTCTAGCAACGGTAGTGCCGATACCCCCGAAAAAGAACCAGCCCGCGCCACCCGGGGCCGCACTAAGCGTGCTGCTGCTGGTGGCGGCATTGTCAAAGCCAGCCCTGAGAACGGCGATGTTTTGGTGCTGGCCGACAGCACTCGGGTTGTAGAGACCGATACGCTGCCCAACCATCGCCCTATTGGCTTGGACACCTTTGAGATTGTGGGCACCCTCGGCCCCAGTCACTCCATAGGTCGCCCGATCGGCGCTAACACCTTTGAAATTTTCACTACCGACACCCTGCCGGGCCACCGCCCAGTGGCCGTAAGCACCCTGCACATTGCTGATATTCACACGCTGCCCGGCGATCGCCCCATTGCCGACAATGACGATGTGGATCCTCACCCTTCTATTTTGATGGGCTATCTAGACTAACTAAACGTCGGACTGCTAGTGCCCGAACGGGTTGAGCTAAAGGAAATCCGGAGCGTTGCTAGATACTGGTATGAATCAAAACTCCAACGTCTCTTGTAGGGGCAAACGGCCGTTTACCCCTACCCGCATTCATGCTTCGGTTCAGCGACACCAAATCTGGGTTTCCTAAATCCTTTCAACAAAAAAGCTCCTCATTTAGAGGAGCTTTTTTGTTTGTGAAACTGTCTGAATTGAATCAGCAGTTACCTAGTCTTCAATCATCTCAAAGCTATACAGCGGGTACGGCAGCGGGATAAACGCTAACTTTCTTGCCGTTCTTGCCGCGACGCTCGAAGGTAACAACACCGTCTACTAGGGCAAACAGCGTGTCGTCACCGCCGCGACCCACGTTGTTGCCGGGGTGAATTTTGGTACCCCGCTGACGAATCAAAATGTTGCCAGCGATCACGGCTTCGCCACCATAGCGCTTGACGCCAAGGCGCTTAGCGTTTGAGTCGCGCCCGTTGCGAGTACTACCTGTACCTTTCTTGTGAGCCATGGGTGTATTCCTTCAACCTACCTACTGTTTAATTTAGCGTGAGTTGGGGAGGCTTAGCTTTCGGCTTCGGCCTCGACCGCCGCCTGCGCAGGAGCGGCAGCAGATTCGCCAGCGATCGCCTTGCCGTTCATCTCGATGGAGTTAATCATGACTCGGGTGAGATCTTGGCGGTGGCCCTGCTTTTTGCGGGTTTTCTTCTTGGGCTGCATCTTGTAGACGATCACCTTGCGGCCTCGCAGATGGCTGACCACGCTGCCTACGACGGTTGCCCCTTCGACTACAGGCTGACCCACCACAGATTCGCCATCGTTGTTGATAAACAGCACCCGTTCTAGAGTGACTTGGTCATCAACATCTAGGGCCAGGCGGTCTACGTCATAGAAGCGACCCGGCTCTACCCGCAGCTGCTTTCCGCTGGTTTCAACAATTGCGTACGTCATTCTTTTACCTCATAACCGCCGTACAGGTGCCAACGACCCCAAGACTGGGGCTCCGCTACGGGAGGCGTTAGCCTTAGGAACCTGATCCGAGCGCATAAACACAGTCTTTCATTATTACGAGGCAGTTCCAGCTCTGTCAAGGGGTAAGACAGCTGTCTAGGGCTGCGATCGCGGTGAATTTTGGTTTGCCTATCAGCTGTGCTGCATAGATAGCTAGAGAATGCTGCCATTTCATCCTGATGGGCGACGGGCCGGCCTGGAAAACGAATTGGGATGTTGAGGCACGCGGGTTTATGGATATTTGGCTATTGGCGGCTCAGCTGGCGTTGGGCGGCGGGGTACCGCCCTTAGAGATCGAAGAGATAGAGGCACCTCTACAGAGAGGTATCGCAAACGCGGCCCTACCCTCCCTGGCTGGCCCAAACTTGTGCTTCCCTGCGACCACCCCCAATAACATTGAGGCCTGCCCCGCGAAGGGGGGCGGCATGGCGACGGTAGCCCCCGCGCAGCCACCTCGGTCGATGAGTGCTGCTGCCGCTCGCTGGCCCAGCCCCGAGCAGGTTATGACCCCTGGCCGCCGTCCCACCCTTCCCCAGGTAGACCCTCAAGCGCGCCCCGTTACCGGAGCGCAGTTGTACCAATTTCGCACCGCTGCCCTCCAGGCTGGAGAACTCTACGCCCAGGTGGCCCCCTACCGCTACATAAACCGGTGGCAGCGGGCGTTTGTCTCCCCGACCCACGGTGACTGGCAGCGGCTGCTGGCAGCAGAGGCGGCAGCTATGGCTCGCCACCAAGGGCAAGCTCCGCTAACCGTGATGGTCGGCGATTCGCTGGCACTGTGGCTGCCGATAGACGAGCTGTCCGCTGACCAACTGTGGCTGAACCAAAGCATTTCGGGGGAGACTACGACCCACATGCTGGAGCGGCTACACTATTTCGCCGATACACAGCCCCAAACCATTCACCTAATGGCAGGTATTAACGATCTGAAGAACGGGGTACCTGAGGCTCAAGTGGTTGACAATCTCTATCGAATGATGGTCCGTTTGCAGCAGCAGCACCCCCAGTCGCGGTTGGTGGTATATTCCATTTTGCCGACGCGGCTGCGGGAAGTGTCGAGCGATCGCATTCAGCGAGTCAACCAGCGTCTGGCAGCCTTGGCGGTTCACCAGGGGGCTACCTATGTGGATTTGTACACTACTTTCAGCGATCGCCAGGGGCTACTGCGGGTAGACCTCACTACCGATGGGCTGCACCTAAGTTCCCAGGGCTATACCCTGTGGCAGGCAGCGCTAGTTAGCTATTAATTGGCGTCATATTTGGCGGCAACTCAGGTGAAACGCCGTCAGGATATGGCATCGTTGTGGGTCGATGGCGCGCCATAATAGGATCAACAATTGCCCTTTGCCAGAGCGAATCACCTGTGCCTAAGCGAGCTGCCAAACCCAAGCTGGGACGACTGGAAAAACTCGATCCTACCGATTATTGGCAGACCCAGGCCGATTTTCAGCAGTGGCTCACCGAGGCAGAAACCCTAGACCTGCTGGGTGAAGCGGCCGGGCTGAGCTTAGACTCGCCAGAGAGCGATCCCCCTCCTGAGCTGGGCTATGCCTTGCTGACCGAGACCGACACTGGGTCGCTGGTTTTGGTGGCAGCTCACCTAGAGGAGCCTGACTTGAGCGCTCTGGGCCAGCTGCTAGCTTGGGCCGCTACTGAGAATGCCGCCACGGTGATCTGGGTCGCCCCCGACTTTTCTGAGACAGCGGCGCTAACCCTTGACTGGCTTGACCAAAGCAGTGAGGTCATGTTTTTAGGAATGACCGTGGAGCTTTGGCGGATTGGCAGGGCCGCTATGGCCGCCAACTTTATGCCGGTGTGCGGAGCGGTGGACGACAGTGAAACCGATCCAGAAGCCGAGAACGTTGAAGACGTTTCCCCTAAGGAGCCAGAGCCGGAGCCGCTGACGCCTTTACAGCAGCAGAATTTAGAGTTTTGGAGCGGATTGTGCGATCGCATGGATCGCCAGGGCAGTTTGGTTAAGCCCGGTTCGCCTACCCCCGAAGCCACTATGGGCTTTGCCATTGCTCGCGCTGGGTTTCGCCTCAACGCCATTCTCGATCGCGATCACGGCAGCCTCTACACTGAGCTGCTGCTTTCAGGAATTGACGCCCAGCCCCACTTTCACCTGCTGGCCGAGGAGCGCGAGGCCATCGCCGACGAAATGGGCCTGCCCCTGATTTGGGATGGCACCGGCGATCAGGCCTGCATGGTGGCCAGCACCTTAGCAGAGGTGACTTTGGACGATCGCGACCGCTGGCCCGAGTACCAAGCCTGGTTCTGCGACTGCCTAGAGCGGTTCTACGAAGCCTTCTTTGACCGCATCAAGCGACTCGATGCCAACGGCTATCAGCCCTTGCCCAAGCGGGCGGCTGTGACAGATACGCTGGTTTTGCCGGCGCGGCCTCGGGGGTAGGGGAGTGGATGGGTAGATGGGTGGATGGGTGAGGGGCGCATGGGGATAGGGGCTACGGAACGGTGTCCTTGCGGCGGTGAGGAGAGTTTTGGGGATTGTTGTCAGCCCTATTTACTTGGCAAGGCGGAGGCGCCGACGGCGGAGGCGCTGATGCGATCGCGCTATACGGCCTATCACCAGGGCGACATTGACTATCTAATCGCCACCCACCACCCGACCCAGCGGTACGGAGGCCAGCGGGCGGCGATCGGGCAGAGCGTGGCGACTACCACTTGGCTGGGGCTGCGAGTGATCGCCACTGAGGCTGGGCAGGCCGCTAACAGCAAAGGCGTTGTTGAGTTCATTGCCTACTACGCAGACCCTCGGCCGGGTCAGGTGCATGAGCGATCGCGCTTTGTGCGGCAAAAACAGCGCTGGTTTTATCTGGACGGGGATGCTCTGCCTCCGGTGGAGCCTAAACGCAGCGACCCTTGCTGGTGCGGCAGCGGTCAAAAGTACAAAGCCTGCCACGGTCGCTGAAAGAAATTTGAAGAATTACCGGAAACTTGAGCCATCCTCTGCGGCGACATTCCATACTCATGGCAATCCTGTCCTGGAATTTCGTCAGGATGCACTTAGGCCGCAGCTATGACCGACACCCTTCAACCCGCTGAGCTAACCGCTGCACTGACGCCAGAGGCCATTGTGCGAGTGCAAGAGGGAGTGGCTACGTCGCAGAATCCAGCGGTGCGCCAGTGCATTGCGATCGATTTGGCCGAGCTGAGTGCGATCGCCCAGGGCACCGCCGATCGGCGCGTGAGCGGTGGCATTCGTCGCTGGGTTATGCGCCGCTTTATCAAAGCTTGCTTTCGGGTGCGCATCGAAAATCCAGAGCATATTCCTACCGAGCCCAATGTGCTGACGGCTAATCACCTCAGTCATTTAGACCCGTTCCTGCTGCTGGCTTTTTGCCCCTCTACCCCCTACTACTACATCCTGGGCGATGCCCGCACCCTCTACAACAAGCGCTGGAAGCGCTGG
Organism: Leptolyngbya subtilissima AS-A7; assembly: GCF_039962255.1. NCBI lineage: Bacteria > Bacillati > Cyanobacteriota > Cyanophyceae > Leptolyngbyales > Leptolyngbyaceae > Leptolyngbya > Leptolyngbya subtilissima. Next base: position 433,684 of record NZ_JAMPKY010000005.1, read on the forward strand.
CTGATTGGTTGGGCGGGGGGCGTAATTCCTCTAGAGCGCTGGTGGAAGGAAGAAATGGCTGTGATGGCCGCCGCCGACAACGGACGGGACGATCTCAAGCCTCTAGCGGCGGCGATTCGCGATCACGTGCCCAACGGCAGCTCAATTCAGCAAATGCGGCAGATCGATCAGGCGGTGCAGGCCTTGCTGGCCCGAGGCGACGGCGTCATGCTCTTTCCCGAAGGTCGTTTGGGAGAACGGGAGGGGCACATGCATGCCCTACGGCGCGGCACTGTGCTCTACGCTATGCGCTCTGGGGTACCTATTTACCCGGTGGCGATTATTGGCACCAAAATTCTCTACTTTCGCAAACAAATTACCCTGCGTTTTGGCCCAGCCGTGCATGTTCCTCACCAGGCTCGACCCAAGCGCGTCGCCATCGATGCCGCTCTGGCCGAGTTAGAACAAGCCTTTCAGGCCCTATTGCCGTCCCATTACCAAGAGCCCCAAGGGCCGCAGCCGCTGCGCCACTGGCTGAGCCATCTGTTCTGGTAGCTATTCGCCCTGGGGAGTCAAACGGAATTCGCGCAGCGTAGATTGACAATAAAACCCGCAGTGCCAGTCTACAAAGCAGTTACGATTTGCTCTGGACAAAATATTGGGAAGCCCTTAACGAGATTTGAACTCGTGACCTCTCCCTTACCAAGGGAGTGCTCTACCACTGAGCTATAAGGGCAAGTTGTCGTGGATGGGCCGGGCTGGATTTGAACCAGCGTAGGCGTAGCCAGCGGATTTACAGTCCGCCCCCATTAACCACTCGGGCACCGACCCGCTCTATCCACGATTTATAATCCTAGCATGGAAGGGGAATTACTTTTGGTCAACTTAAAAAAGTTCTGCCTATTTTTTTTGGAATACGTTTATCGGGCGTAGACAAACCAGGCTAAAGCCCAGCCCAGCAAGAGTCCCAGTCCGCCAAACCGCACCGCTTGCCAGAATGGTTCTTGCAGATGCTGCCACGATACAACTCGGCTGGCCAGCTCCATTTCAAAACTATCGGCGGCTTCCTGCAAATTCGTGACTTCCTGAGCTGAGTGCTGAGCATCCTCCTCCGCCCCGCCCGCCTGAATCTGCTGAAGCTGTAGCAAATTTGAGACCCCGACCTTAAGCTGGTGTAGGCGTGCTTCTAGCCCCTCTAGCTGATGCATAAGCTCCGTAAGAGAACGGGGCGCTTCGTCGGCACTGCTGCCTATGGTGCCGCGCTGGCTGTGATATCGCTTTCGCCGGTAGCCTGGTTTCATTGTGCAGAATAGAGAAATAGGGATGTTTCCCCAGCAGGGCTGCTAGGGCAGGGTACATCTTCTAGTTAACCCCAACTGGTTTCAGTAACTATGGCTTTTTCGTTTGATCCGTCAATGACGCCCCAGGCGATCGCCCGGGCTGCTAAACCGGCTGCTGAGCTAACCGACCTGGAGTTAGCTCAAATACTGGCGGAGCGCCTAGCCGTTAAGCCTGCCGATTGGCACCGCCTCAACCGCGATCGCCGCGTGCGTGCCAGCGAACAGCTAGCGGCAGCGCTAGTGTTTTTGCTCAAGCAGAATTCTGAGGAAGCTTTGGTACGAGTTGAGCAGGCTGCCGGCTGGTTGAACCGCAGTCTGCAAGCGCCCCCCTGCCCTAGCCACGGCGATCGCAAAACTCGTCTAGCCGAGCACGGCGACTAACCACCCAAGTTTGGCCGAGGAAGGCAAATCAGCTGTTTACAATACTGCTTAGCGAAATGAGTTAGCGAATAAGCGGTAGCCGACGAGGCTGCCGCACCACTTTGCCCAAGTGCAACTCTCGGCCCTCGTTGTGCCAAATCACCTGATCAAATATTTGGTAGAGAATATAGAGACCGCGACCGCATTCTCCGGGGTTAGAGGTGCAGTTGTCATCAACGGCTTCATCGCAGCTACAGGGATGGCTAAACCCGCCCCCTTGGTCAGTGATCACCCACCATAGATGAGACGCTGATGTAGTATATTTAACCGAAATGCATTTAGCCGGATCAAGGCGATTGCCGTGCTTAGCAGCGTTGACAAGGGCTTCTTGCAAGCCTAGCCGCACCTCGGCTTGCCAGGTCGCAGGAACATCTCTCAGCAAGAGTTCTAGAACTGGCTGCAAATATAGGGTAGACACGAAACTCAGGGTGTCCCACTTTTGCTGCTGTGCAGATGGAGAAGTTGCTATCACTCAGGCCATCTCCAATGTCTTGAGTTGAATAATGGTTGAAGTCTCTGACTCGCGGTTCAGAGATTAATCAATAAAAACGAATGTGTAACAAGCGATAAAATATTTATATTTTTTGTGGCTTGCTCAGAGTTAGCATTTGTGCAAACCCTCTAACAACACTTCCTCAAAAGTCCCAAACCAAAACAGTAGTTGGTCTAAAAACTTGTGGGAGTGAAATTGTTTTAGGCAGAGCATTACAGCCACTATTTCACTATAGCAAACTTTGCCAGGGCTTCGTCAACGGGAGGCAGTTTTTGGAGCAAACCGCTATTTCAGCACCTGTTTACCTGCACAGAGTGTGGCGAGTCGCATGTTTGAGCCTGCTCGCCTGTACCAGGGTAAACGCAACTCTATCTACGCTAAACGCAATCTCCAGGGCATAGAAACGTAATCTGAAAGAGAGGTTGCGTAATATTAAGTAACTTAGAAGCGTGAGTTTACCCTAGCAAAAGCCGTCTCTTAGAGGCCTAGGTGCTGTTTAGCCGTACCAGCAACAATGTCAGATGTATCGGTGGTGAGCTGTTGCAGCGCCGATTTAGCATCGGGTTCAGAAAACTGAGCTAGAGCTTGCACTAAGCGGTGGCGCACCTGCCAGTCAGGATGCGTAGTGTAGTTGAGCAGCAGGGGTAGGGCACGGCGATCGCCCAGTTCGCCCAGAGCACCAATGGCCGCAGTGGCAATCAGCTCATTGTCTGAGCCTAGGGCTTCTTGCAGAAGGTCAAAGGCTTGGGGCTCACCCAGCTCACCCAGAGCTGCCACTATGCTAAATTTCACCAGCCACTCGTCGGTGCTGTGGTAAAGCGTAGCCAGTTCAGGGTATGCACTTTTGAGCTTGAGACCGCCAATGGTGTCGGCGGCGGCGGCTTGGACATCGGGGTCAGGGTCTTGGGTGAGCGATCGCCGCAGCAAGGGTTCTACGGTGGCTACGTCTTGCTGCCCCAAACTGGCAATCTGGCTAATGGCGGCATAACGCACCCGAGCATTGCCGTCGTTAGCGGCCAGTTGCACTAGCTCAAAGGCGTCGGAAGAGTCCAATTCGCGCATTTGGTTGACCGCCCGCAACCGATCCCCGTAGTCATCGGAGTGGAGCAGTTCTCGAACCGAGTTTGGGGTAATAGCCATTTTTGTAGAGATAAGTACAAATCTGCTCTCTCTACTATCGGCCATTTTGGGGATCGGCGATAGGGGGAGCGGAGTGGGGGAGTGATGGAGTGGGGGAGTGATGGAGTGGGGAGTTTTGAATGTTGAGTGTTTAGTTTTGAATTGAAGCATTAGCAGGAGAACTCAACACTCAAAACCAAACACTTAAAATTCACCGCCCCATCGCCCTAGGCGTAGCTATTCGCCATTTCCCGCACAATGTCGCCTCGGGTGAGGATGCCGACCACCTGCTTATCAGCATCTACCACCGGCAGACGGCGCACCTGCTTGTCGTGCATCAGGTGGGCGGCTTCGCGCAGAGATTTATCTGGGGCAATGGTGACAACGTGATCGGTCATGACGTCTTTGACCAGTTGGCCGAGGGCTTTGTGGAGTTCCTGGTTGTACTGGTTAGGGGTCTTTAAATAGATCACGCTGTCGAGCAGCATGATATAGGCGGGCATATCGACCCCGGTAGTTTGCCACATCAGATCAGATTCCGACAAAATGCCGACCAGATGATTGTCTTCATTGATCACAGGCAGCCCGCCCACGTGGTTGTCGGCCATTAGCTGAATGGCATCCTTCAGCACAGTGTCGGGGGCTACCGAGATCGGGTTTGAGGTCATTACATCCGCAACGGTTTTGGCCATGGGGTTAGTTCAATACGGGTTGGACGGGTTGCTGACTGGAATTGATTTCATTCTAGAAAAGGTTCATCGCTAACCGGGTGGCTGTCACAGGTCGTTACAGTAGTGCTCTAGAATGGCGGCGCAGTGGGCGATCGCCCCTAAATGGGCGATCTCATAGCCGTGGGTGTTGTGGGTTGGGAAACTCAGGCAGGCGGCCCGAGACACGTGGCCAAACTTCATGGCGATCGAGCCATCGCTGCCAAAACCGCTAATCACCGCCATTTGAATGGGTAGGTCGTGGGTGGTTGCGGCTCGGCGCAGTTCTGCATTCAGGCCTTCGTCGTAGAGGCCGTAGCTATCTTGACTCAGCAACACCGGCAACTCGCCTGGCTGGATGGGATATTCTGCCGCTAAAGGGCAAACTTCTAGGGCAATTAGAGCCTCTAGTCGGTGACGTTGGGAGAAGTACAGAGCGCCGACCGCCCCCACTTCTTCTTTAGCAGACGCGACTAGGTAGATGGTCACAGGCGGCTCCTTCAGCCGCTCGGCCAGCATCAGCAAAATCGCTAGGGAGGCTTTGTTGTCGAGGGTGTAGCTGGCGATATAGTCGCCCAGGCGAAAGGGCCGTTTGCGGTGCTTGCCCACCACCACCCGCGTGCCCGGGCGAATGCCAGCGGCAGCGAGTTCTTGGGGCGATCGCTTGGTCTCTACCCAGGCGGTTTCCCAGGTGACCAGCTGACTCTCTTGCTGGGCCTTCTGGGGTGACTCATGGGAGACGTGGCGCGAGCCAAAGCTCAAAACACCGCTGATGGTGTGCTGATCCCCCAGCAGATCCATCACGCCCTCGCCATAGACCCAGGGGAACGAGCCGCCCAGCTTGCGCACCGACACCCGACCGTCGGCGTAGATGCTTTTGACCAGGGTGCCGATCTCGTCTTTGTGGGCGGTGATCGCGATCGCCCGGCTGTCGTCGCGCCCTGGAATTTTGGCAATGACGTTGTCGGCCTCATCGCGCCAGTGCTCTATCCCTAAGCTGGCCAAGTCAGCCATCAAATGCTGATTAATTTCGTCCTCCGCACCGCTGGGCGAGTGGCACATGACTAGGTCGGAAATCTTTGTAAACAGAGCATCGTAGGACATGGGAGGTGGGGAAGATAAGGGAGGTTGAGGAAGATAAAGCAGGTGAGACGCATTTTCGATAGAGGTTTTGATTCTAGCTACTTCCTTATCGCCCCATTTTCATCATCGCCCTTGTCACTCCTATCTCTTCTCGTTAGCTAACTCTTTCCCTTGGGCTCTCTAAAAGCAGAATTATTTGCTTTAGACTTGTGCATCAATCACGTCAGCCTCTCTGGCCTAGATCTCCTTGGGTGCGTTGGGGAATCGGCATTGGGATTGGGTTCCTGCTGTTTGTGGGGATCAGTAGTCAGTTTCGCAGCGAGGCTACACTTTCCACCCTCGCTCCGCTGCCGCAGGACCCATACATTCGAGCGTATTTTAACCACAATCAAGCGGCGACCTATACCGACCCCTACCGCCAGATCACCCGCCACGGCGATGATTTAGAGCAGGTGGTGGTGGATGCGATCGCCACTGCCCAAACCTCCATCGATGTGGCGGTCCATGAGTTCTCGCTGCCGGGGATCGCCCACGCTCTGGCCGATCGCAAGGCCGCAGGGGTAGAGGTGAGGGTGGTGGTTGAGAACACCTACAGCACACCGGTAGCCAAGCGAAATTCTGGGGGGTTGGCCGAGCTAGACGAGCATTCCCAGGACAAGGTCAACGATCTGTATGCCTTCATTGACGCTGATCAGGACGGGGTGCTGAGTGATGGAGAGTTGCGCGATCGCGACGTGCTCACCATTCTTGCTCAGGCCAACATTCCCCTCATTGACGACACCGCCGACGGCAGCAAGGGCAGCGGCCTGATGCACCACAAATTTATGGCGATCGATGGTCGCATCGTTGTCACTGGATCCGCTAACTGGACCTTGAGCTGCACCCACGGAGATTTCTCAGATCCAGATAGTCGGGGAAACGCCAACAGCATTCTCGTGATTGACAGCCAGCCTCTGGCCCAGCGGTTTCAGCAAGAGTTTGACTACCTGTGGGGCGATGGCCCCGGTGGGCAACCCAATAGTCTGTTTGGGCTGCAAAAACCTCACCGGCCCTCGGCCCTAGTCTCGCCCCCCGGTTCAGCGCTAGAGGTGCAGTTTTCGCCCACCTCAAAAACTCGGCCCTGGGCCCAGAGCGTCAACGGGCTGATTGCCAAAACCCTGAGTCAGGCCACCCAGAGCGTTCACCTAGCCCTGTTTGTCTTTTCTGAGCAGGCGATTAGCGACCAGCTGTTACCGATGGCCAATCGAGGAGTGCCTATCAAAACTCTGATTGACCCTGGCTTTGCCTACCGCAGCTATAGCGAAGGGCTCGACATGTTGGGGATCACTATCCCCGACCACAACTGCAAGCGCGACAACAGCGTACCCTGGGCGAATCCAATTACTACCGTTGGGGTACCGGCCTTGCCGCCTAGCGATAAGCTGCACCACAAGTTTGCGGTGCTTGACCAGAGCGTAGTGCTGATTGGCTCTCAAAACTGGAGTCAGGCCGCCAACACCACCAATGACGAAAACCTGCTGGTGATTCGCAATGCCACAGTGGCGGCCCACTTTGAGCGTGAGTTTCAGCGGCTGTACGACGGGGCAGAACTGGGTATGACGCCGCAGTTGCAGAGAGCGATCGCCCGTCAGCAGGAAAAATGTGGGTTGTAGCCCTTGCCCCTAGGCCGCTGGAGGACCGAACCAAAGCGCCATGGCATCGCTCCAGCTAACTCGGTAGCTTAGCGGGTCTTCGACGATCAAGGCATCGACGTGAGCTGGCTGAAGTTCTAGCCATCGTAGGGTTTGGCGTACGCTCCAGCCGCGATATTGGGCAATGCAGCGAATGTCTTGCAGAGTAACGGTGGGCAAAGATGACTGCAACCAGTGACTTAAGGTATGAGAAGGCACCTGCAATGCCGTTGACAAATCGCGAGAACTACCGTGGTGGCTCAGCTCGAGCCTGAGCCATTCGACCAGTACCTGTACGTTCCAAGGGTAATACGCTGTGCTCATGGGAAAAACCCGCTAAGTCAATCCCATCAAACTATAGGTTTAGGCCTATGTTTCTTAAAGGCAGGTTCGAGGGAGCAGGTTTTTACAGTTCAGTTGATTCTTCAAAACCACGGCCTAAAAGTTGAATCCGCTCACCTCAGCGGCTCGTATCCTAAAAACGTCTTCGGTGACCTGACAGGCACTCTTCCTCAGAAAAGCATCCTCAGGACTGTCCAGGAGATGGCATTTTGAGATGCGAAGACAGACTGAATCAGGGTTTGCATTCTCTAGAAGTGGGTGGGTGCAGGGGTTTGGCTTAGGCTTGTTCAGTCTGAGACTGTTACCAGTGCTTCATTTCTTCGGCGATGAAGTGGTTGACTAGGTCGCGATAGAGGGCTTCGATCGCATCACCATTCAGCCCTTCTTCCTCGGCCCACACCCGGCGCTGCTGAAGCATAGCCTGGAAGCGATCGGGGGCTTTGACCGCAGCCTCGCTGGTTTTGAACTGAGACGCCGCTTTGACGTAGGCAAAGCGCTGGCCTAGGAGGGCAATCACCTGGCGATCGAGCCGATCGATCTCGGCGCGAATGTCGGCCATGTTTTGGCACTGGTCGGGGGTATGCATGGGGTTCAGGGTGAGGTGCTGTTGCTGAGCTCGGCTTGCAGGGCGGCGATCGCATCATACTCCCGCTCAAACACCCCGGTCAGGTGCTCGAACAGCGGCAGTACCTTTTGGTAAACCGTCACATTTGCCGGGATTGGCTGATGGCGGTAGGTTTCCCCAATCATCGTCGTCACTGCATCTAGCGACGGCACTCGGCCCAGGGCATAGAGACCCAGCACGGCGGCCCCCAGACATGAGCTTTCGTAATGCTCAGGGATTGTCACCTCGCGGTCAAAGATGTCAGCCATCATCTGCCGCCACAGGGCTGCTTCGGCAAAGCCCCCCGTCGCTTGAATCAGGGTAGCTGGACCAGCAAAATCTTCTAGCGCCTTGAGCACCAGGTAGAGGTTGTAGACAATGCCCTCTAGCACCGAGCGCACCAGGTGTGATTTGGTGTGTTTGACGCTGAGGCCAAAGAACGAAGCCCGCGCGTTGGCATTCCACAGGGGCGATCGCTCGCCCATTAGGTAGGGGTGAAACAGCAGCCCCTCTGAACCGGGAGGCACAGTCTCTGCCATGGTCATCAACAGGCTATAGACGTCTTGGCCTAGGCGTTTGGCGGTGGCCACCTCGGCATCGGCCAGCTGGTCGCGCACCCAGCGCAGGGCAATGCCGCCGTTATTCACCGCGCCGCCAATCACCCAGTGGTGCTCGGTGAGGGGGTAGCAAAATAGGCGCTCTCGTGGGTCGGTGATGGGGCGATCGACCACAGCTCGTACGGCCCCGCTGGTACCTACGGTCACGGCTACACGGCCCGGGGTCACTGCCCCCACCCCCAGATTCGACAGCACGCCATCGCTGGCCCCAGCGATTAGCGGGGTCTCAACCCGCAAGCCCATGGATCCAGCCATGACGGGCTTTAGCCCGGTGAGCACGGCGGTGGTGGGCACGAGTTCAGACAGGGATGAGGGGGCAACTCCGGCGATCGCCAACGCCTCTGTATCCCAATCCAGCGTTTCTAAATTCAGCAGCCCCATGGCCGTGGCAACGGAGTGGTCAACCACGTAGCGACCCAGCAGCCGATAAAACACAAATTCTTTAATTGAAATAAACCGTGCCGCCTGCTGAAATAGTTCGGGCTGCTCGTAGCGCAGCCAGGTGAGTTTGACTAGAGGCGACATCGGGTGAAGGGGCATGCCCGTGCGCCGATAGACGGCATGGCCATTCATCTCGGTCTTGATGCGCTTTTCCCAGCCAGCGCTGCGGTTGTCGGCCCAGGTGATGCTGCGGGTGAGAGGCTGGTCGTTGGCGTCCACTAAGATCAGACTGTGCATCGCCGAGCTAAAACACAGTCCTAACACCTGCGCCGGGTCAAGGGCGTGGGTATCGACCAGCCCCCGCACGGTTTTGACCACGGCGGCGAAAATTTCTTCGGGGTCTTGTTCGGCGGTGGCTATGTTGGGAGTGTAGAGAGGATAGGTCACCAGAGCCTTGCCCACCACCTGCCCCGCTTCGGTAAACAGCACCGACTTGGTGCTGGTGGTGCCAATATCGACCCCGATGATGTAATTCTGGTTGGTCATAGAGTAATGGCCTGATATAGCAGCGATCGCTCGGTGCGCTTAATCAGGCTATACCCCAGCGGCACCGACGACAAAATCAATGCTGCGTCAAACCATGTCGCAGGCTCAGTAGATAGCTAAGTCCCTGCTAGCCCTCTCCCCCAGCCCCTCTCCCAGGGAGGAGAGGGGAGTCGGAAACAAACTTCAAAGTCCCTCTCCCGATCTGGGGGAAGGATTTAGCGATTATCTTAATTGTCAACCACTTGTAGCTGGTGTGGCCGTCTGAGGGGGTTCTGTATCCTTCGGGTTTCGCCAAGATTGGCCTTGGGTGACCAGCGCATTGAG
>NZ_JAMPKY010000006.1:300000-399027 GCF_039962255.1 Leptolyngbya subtilissima AS-A7
GAAGAGGAACTTTAAACTAGCCAAAAAAGAGTGTGGTGTAGGGTTCATCGGCCTTCTTCCTAAAAACCATAAAAAAGGAAATAGAACAAGAAAAATATCTGAAGAAAAAATAGTTTTAATGACTCAATTCATTGATCAGAAGTATGAGACATTTAAACAACAAACAATTAAATCTGTCTACGGTTCTTTTCTTCATATTTGGAAGGAGAAAGGAATGTCTATTGATGATGCTCCAAGCTATAAGACATTTGCCGAGGAAGTTAAGAAAAGACCTAAGTATGAACAAGAAATGAAAAGAAGAGGATATAAAGCCGCATATAAACATCAAGAGTTTCAATACGAACTAAATTTTAGCATACCCAGCCATGGAGATAGACCTCTTGAAATCGGTCACATAGACCACACAGAATTAGATCTAGAACTTAGATGCTCTACCACAGGGAAGAAACTAGGTAGATCATGGCTCACAATTTTGATTGACGCTAATACAAGAAGAATTCTAGCTCTTTACATAACTTTCGATCCACCATCATACCGCTCCTGCATGATGGTAATTAGAATTTGTATTCAAAGACACGGACGTTTACCTCAAATAATCGTCACTGATAATGGAGCTGAGTTTCATAGTATTTATTATGAAACTCTCCTTATTTATCTGGGTTCTACAATAAAGTACAGGCCACCGTCAAAATCACGATTTGGCGCAGTATGCGAACGTTTATTTGGCACTTGCTCTAGACAACTAATCTATAACTTGTCTGGAAATACTCAGATCACAAAAGATGTTAGAGTAACTACAAAATTTAATAATCCAAAAGAATTGTCGACATGGAATTTAGGCGATTTGTATACCTACTTAAGCATCTGGTCGTACGAAATTTGCGAGCATAATACTCATAGTTCTCTCGGAATTACTCCTCAAGAAGCATGGCAAAACGGCATAGAAAAATTTGGCTCTAGAGATCACAAATTTATTATATATGACCAAAATCTAAAAATTCTCACTATGCCTGGGCCAAGAAAAGGCACTGCAAAAGCCCGAGCAGGTAAAGGTATTCGAATTCAAAATCTTTACTATTGGGCTAATGATTTTCGGGATCCTGAACTAGAAGGAGCAGATGTTGACGTTCGGTATGATCCGTTTGATAGAGGCATAGCTTATGCATTTTTGAAAGGCCGATGGGTTGAATGTAAAAGTGCTTATTACAGTATTTTTAAAGGGAGATCAGAGAAAGAAATAGAAATGGTTTCCGCCGAGTATCGCAAGAGAAATGAAAGAAGTAATAAGGAATTGAAGCTTAATGCTTTAGTAATAGGCAATTTTTTGAAAGAGATTGAAGCTGAAGAAAATTTTCAAAAGCAGCGACTCAAAGACTTAGAGGCTCAGCAAATCTTAGAATACTTAGAGAATTCTAATGGCTTACTTGCAATGGAAAAAAGTGATGACGCTTCAGAGGAAGAAATATTAGATGCGTACAACAAGGATGAAAGAAAAGAAGTTCATAACGATGTCACCTCTTTAACATTTCAACCCATGGAGCTTATTTAAGTATGAGCCGACTATTTCCTCAAGACTTGTTGAAAGCCGACAAGGTTGAAAGAAGTCAGTATTTTCAAGGCGTCATAGTGAACCACGGAAAGTTGTCAGAAGTCATCCAGAAGGTTTACGAATTAATAATTAATCCAAGCTCTCAATCTTCAATCATCACTGTAATCGGACCTACCGGAGTCGGAAAGTCTACTTTAATACCAAGAATTGAAAAACTGCTGATTGAAAGATCTCTTGAAGATAAAAATTTTCATCCAGGAAGGATACCTGTTGTTTCACTGGAAGCAGCCTCACCGTCTTCAGGGAACTTTGATTGGAAAGATTATCACTATCGTGCTCTTGTAGCAATGGAAGAGCCACTGATTGACTATAAGATTGACTATTCAACTCAAGAAGTTTACAGAGATGTAAATGGGAAAGTAAAAGTTCGGTCTACTGCATCAACAAATAGACTACGACATGCTCAAGAAAACGCTTTACAGCATCGTCAGCCTTATGCGGTTATTTTAGATGAGGCACAGCATATTCAGAAGATGTCTAGCGGCAGACGGCTGCAAGATAATATGGACTGTTTAAAGTCCATTGCGAATATCACTACAATCCCTCATGTCTTAATAGGTACCTATGAACTTTTAATGATGCGCAACCTAAGTGGGCAGCTAAGTAGAAGAAATCAAGAGGTTCATTTCCCACGATATAAAGCAAATTCCGAAAGCGATCAAAAAACATTTCGTGCAGCTCTTCAAGCTTTAACTTTTTATTATATGCCTATGGCTGAAGAAAATAATTTGGATTCTGAGTGGAAATATTGTTATGAAAGATCATTGGGATGCGTTGGGATACTAAAGGACTGGCTTAGTAGAGCATTAAACTATGCTTTAGATGAAGGAAGCGAAAAAATCACAAAGCATCATTTAGAAAATACAGCTTTAACAGTTGCTCAATGCCAGAAAATTGTTATTGAAATTATTGAGGGCGAGAAGTTACTAGAGGGGTCTCCATCAGAGGTTGATAAGCTTAGAACACTTTTAGAGTTAGATGAAGAATCCGTTAAAAAACTCGAAAAAAAGCCTGATTCTAATAAGAGGGGCAGGAGGATAGGAACTCCAGATCCAGTTCGTAGAACGAGTCATTCCGATGAATGAAAGCTACTCTATTAAGAGCGCTGGTATTAATCAAAGCCAGTACGTTAGCAGGCTTTATTCAATGCAGCCTATCGGCTGTGGTCTTCCACATGTCGAAAGTTTAATTAGCTACGTTTCAAGACTAGCCACAGCACACTGTGTTCCTACAGGCCTCTTGGTGACAAAGGAAATTGCTCCTTTAATTAAACCTAATTATAGTTTGGTTAGTAAGTCTCACCCAGGGAGTTTGGGTGTCATATTTTCCGATTCAACTAGTGCACTCAATGGATATGGTGATTGGGCATTTGGAGCAGTCAACGCAGTTGAGAAGCTTACTTGCAGAACGGATATATTTCAACTAACTTTGCTTAATTGGCGAAAAACTATATCTAATTGGAAACTTTTAAAGCAGCAAAGAGCTTGGTGTCCTCTTTGTTTTAAGGAATCACTTGATGATTCTAAAATTCTGTATGAACCTCTTAATTGGAGTTTAGAAGTACTCAAAATATGTCCTACTCATAAGACTCCTCTTGCTAACATTTGTCCTCATTGTGAAAAAGAGAACAAACCGCTTTCATGGTATAGCAAGTCAGGGTTTTGTTCAAAGTGCCGAGAGTGGCTAGGTATTGATGCTTACACACGTAAACTACCTAATCTGAAATTTGAAGCAGTTGAAGATGAAGAGCAACTTCACTGCATCAAATGCGTAAGCGATTTATTTTCCATGCCGCCAGAGAGTTTTTCTGACAAAGTCAAGGTTTCCATTGCAAGCCATTTAGATCGTTTTGTAGAGGGTAAAGCGCGTGGCAAAGTTTCATATTTAGCTCAAGCCTTAGCAATTGATATATCTGCAGTACAAAAATGGCGTAAAGGCCAAAGTACTCCAACTTTAGCCTCTATGATCAGTATCTGCTACAAACTTCAAATTGATTTTCCCACTTTGTTCGAGCCTGCTTGTAGTGAGGCTATCGATAAAATTTGTGAGTTAGACAAAAATCATAAGGAGCCAAGTGAAAAATCAATTTCTTATAGACCCAACAGGCGTAATGTGCAAAAGCGGAGATTGGTCATATCAGTTTTAGAGACAGCACTTCTTGAGAATCCCCCGCCATCAATCAATGATATTGTAGCTACGTTAAAATACCGTACTAGCTCAGCCCTCTATTACTATGCTCCTGAAACCTGCAAAAGATTGATACAAAGGCACAAGGTTTTTTTGAAGGAACATTTGAAGGAGCAGCAGGTCAAGTCTATCCGAGAAATTTTGGAAAGAGCTTTGGACGAATATCCTCCAAGATCTTTACAGAATGTTGCTAGTGAATCAGGAATATATCCGCAAAAATTGAGAGCTTACGAAAAAAGCTTGTGTAAGCAGGTGTCTTATAATTACTCTAAGTTCATAAAACAAAGGAGAGTTGATCAGGAGGAAATTCTTTTTGAGGAGATGAAGCAGATCGCTCAATCTCTTTACAGCAAGGGCATTAGACCTACCCAGAAACGTGTAGCCCTTCATCTGAGTAGTCCTTGCTTGGTTTTGCGACATGGGATTCGAGAAAAGCTAGAGCAGTTTCTTCAAGAGAATGAGTGGTTTTGAGGTGTTGCTACAATGTCTCGACCCATATCAAATTCAAGTGTAAGTTTAGACCTAGGCACAGTGGTGATGGGTATACCACCGAGGTCTGTTAGTAGGCTCTATCATGTTCTCCCTAAAGGTATTGATACTGCCTACATCGAAAGCCTAACTAGCTTCATATGCCGTTTAGCTATAGCTCATTGTGTACCTGCAGGTGCGCTGCTTGAGAATCTAGCGAAACCTATGCTGGGAAAAGAGCATGGAAGCGCAACGCTGCATAAAATTTATAACTATACTGCTGCTATAAACGGGCCGGGCACAATGGCTCAAGACCTAATTTCCTGTTTAGAAGAGCTTACACATCAACATGCTCTTTCCAGAATTACCTTAATACCCTGGGCTGAGATTCTTACTACAAGACGACTCTTACGATCCCACAGGGCTTGGTGTCCCTGCTGTCTGCAAGAACTTAGGAATCAAGGGCTTGAGGTTTATGAAGCGTTGCTCTGGACAGTTGAAGCTGTCAAGGTCTGCAATAGACATCATCTCTATCTAAAAGAGAACTGCGCTGCCTGCAGTAAATCAAGCATCTTCTTGACTTGGCAGGGCCGACCAGGCTATTGCTCTCACTGCTCATCATGGTTGGGCTTAGAGCATAGCCAACTCACCACAGAACAGGGATGTCGAAGTGATGAACAGCTAAGCCGACAGCTCTGGATCGCGAACGCTGTGGGTGAAATTTTAGCTGCTGACAGTAGCTTGCTTAAACCTTCTAGGGAAAAACTAGCTAAAGGATTATCGAAAGCTGTCAGTCATTTTGCTGACGGTAACACTGCAGGGTTGGCAAGACAGCTAGGAGTACCTAGGAATACCCTTTGGCTTTGGTGTAACGGTAAAAATCATCCTACTCTCGGTTCTATATTGGATATCTGCCAAAAAGTAGGAGTTAATCCTCTAAATCTTTTCTGCGATGAGAATCTCAAGCTTCCACTGCGCACTCTGCTGAAACCAACACTTCTTCAGGCGCCTGAAACCTTTAGACAATCCCCAAAGAGATTTCCCAGAGCTACAGTCGAAAAACACCTTCAAATGCTGTTATCTGTTGAAGATGGCCCTTTTCCTTCTTTAGAGGAGGTTGCTCGACAGCTCAAGCAGGATAGACGGACCATACTGCGACACTTACCAGAGCTAAGTCGCGAGATATCGAAGCGCTATAGAGCCTACCGACGGGAGGCAAAAGAAGCAAATATGAAAGCCTCTTGTGAGGATATAAGGCAAATCGTTATCGAACTACGAAAAACGAACCAATATCCTTCGGAGGCTCGAGTGGCATCACTTATGGCTCATCCTGGGTTCTTACGCTACGAGGTTGTTCGAAGCACCCTTAAGGCGGCACAAAAACCGATGCATTTCTCTGACTCTGGTGACCTTTAAGCGATGTGTGGTGCTCGTGCACCTGCGAAGCCCCTTTTGCAGCCGTAATTCTGAATAAGTGGTCGAAGGGATTATCTAGGGGGATCTTGGAAACAGGGGAGACTGGGATGTAACCTTGGATCGCCTATGCTCACGATATTGGACATATCAAATTTAGTAGGGTCTACTGGCTCTCCAGGTACGAAGCGGTATGGCTGAGGTTCCCAATCAAATAGGGTCGGTACATAGCCTTGGCCATTGCCTTTCCAACTAGCCGTGTCTTCAGCCAACCTCGTACAAAAGCTTTCAATGAGATCTTGGGCTTGGTTGGTCTGACCCTGTGAGCAAAATTCCGAAAGCTTATCGATTAAGCGGTTCATGACATCCTCAAGCTCTTCTGCCACCATGGGGCACCTCTAGTTACTTAATACAAGGGTACTCAATTTTCTGGGGGCAGTTCAACTTCAACGCTTACTCGGCTTCCCAAAGCTTTGCTCAGAGGGGCTTTCGAAGTCTACGAAGTACATGAGAGGCTTATCGTAGATCGAGGCGAATTCAAGGAGTTCAATGACGTCGACGCGTCGCTCGCCGGACTCGCACTTGGAAACGAAGGACTGAGGGACGCTGAGGCGGGCCGCCACCTGCTGTTGGGTCAGGTGGGCTTCTAGGCGGGCAGCTTTCAGCCGGGCGAGGAACTGTTGGTAACGAAGTGAATAGACTGAGCTGCTCATGACGAGCAAGCTACAATCAGCGGTTAAAATATCCCAAAATCGGATATTCGTAGAGGTTTAACTCGATGTTGAGATTGTTTGTGGAATGGGACGGGGATGCAGCCAACCTAAAACTATTTTTGAGGTGTTCCTCTTGTGGTGGGATCATTGATGACTCAGATCTTGCTGTAGCGCTCTACCCAGTCAGAATCCAGTCTCGGAGAGAGGTGTATGGTGTACCCATCACTGATCTGGACTGGACTACGGTGTATACGGTTCACTCTGGACCGTGTTCTTATAGAGCAAAGACCTTAGCCCTAGAAAGCTATAAGCAGCTTGAGGCCATGCAGCTTTCAGTGTTTTTATCTCAGCTCATGAAAAGTACAGATGCCCTTCGTGATACTCGGCCAGAGCTTTGGGATGATATCAAGCGGGAAATGGAGTGGGATGAGTAGGGTGCTCAGCACTGAGGTTCTACCCAGCCGTGCTGCCACCTCAGAATTAGGGTTGGTTGATCGTCTGGCAGCTCTACGGTCAGGTAAAGTTTCCGTTAAAAAATAAAGAACTCGTTAGTTTGGGCCGTATTTAGAACTAGAACGGGAACTATCAGTGGAAATACCCGCCTCGCGAACGGCTCATGGTGGGTTAGCTAGACCAGCGATAGGGATCGAGTGAATGCCGCGCGGAAAAAAGAACGGAGCTAAGGGCCAGCCCAGCAACGGAGCCAACCTAGGCTTTGAGCAAACTCTCTGGGCCGCCGCTGACAAGATACGTGGCCATGTGGATGCTGCTAAGTACAAGCACGTCCCTCTAGGGCTGAGCTTCCTCAGGTACATCTCCGATACGTTTCAGGAGTTATACAACGATCTAGCCGCTCGAGCCGACACCGACTACACTGGCCCCAAAGACCGCGAGGAGTACACGGCGGAGAATACCTTCTGGATGACGAAGGAGGCTCGGTTGAGCCACATTCAAGCCAGCGCTAAGCAGCCCACGATCAGCAAGATTATTGCGAAGACCATGCTGGCGATTGAGAAGGAGAACCCCAAGCGGCTGAAGGGAGTGCCACCCATAGGCTACGCTCGCCCAGGCTCCAATAAAATCCCCCTGTGGCAACTGAGCGAATTAATTAGCATCATTAGCCCCAGGGATAAGGCTAGCCGCTCTAAGGGGCTGGTACATGACTTTTGCAGGAGGTACATGACTTTACGGCCCTGTCTATAGGTTATGACTTGAAGTTATTAAAACTACCAATCATTTGTACTAATTAAAAGCTTGTAAAGAGTGAAAATTAGGAGGAATATATTATTACACTCAGTACGATAACAAGTTGGCTGGCGAGTTCAGTAACGCCTTCTACCGATGGTAGGTACAGACATCAATTATGTGAAGAAGATCTAAACCATCGTGCTGCAGCGATCATTGAGCTTAAAGAATTTATTAGAGAAGCTCATGAAGATGCTCGCTCTCGCTTAAGAGATTTGGAGTCAGATTCTCTTAATCCTATACCTTCTAATTTGGACCCAGCGAAAGGTTATCCTGAGATACTCCATATTCAAACTTTGAAGGGTTATTTCGGAGAAACATTTGCAGGAATCATAGCGTTAAACTTTTCACCTTTTGGTGAAACAGATTGGGAGGTTCCGGCCTTTCTTTTTCGGTTTCACTTAACCGAATTTCAACAACTAGAGTTCCTTCAGCAAGTTGAGGATGAGGAAGCTAACCTTCGTCCTGGAAGAACCGGAGATGATTGTTTAGCCTTTAGACGTAATCACGCAGGCGAGATCATCGCTTCTTTAGTTTGCGAGGCTAAATGTACTGCAGATCATCAATCCAGCATGATTTCTGAGGCCCATGAAAAGGCAAGCTCGGCAAATCCATTGCCTGTTGATCGTCTTCAGTTAATTGAGATTTTGAAAGATCGAGGAGATCCTGAGGCAAACAGTTGGATCGACGCTTTAAGGCAACTAAAACTACGTAGTTCTGCTTCCAACTACGAAAGATATGACCTCATTAGTTATGTCTGTGGATTACCAGGTGTACAAGGTGGTGTGGAAAGAATTTCAAGATCCGCTCCACACCTTAATTATACTGGAAGAAGAAAGCTAGAAGTAGTTGAAGTTCACTTGCATGATATAGAAGGGCTCATAGAAACTGTCTATGAGAAACCACAAGAGTTCTCTTTACTTACAATATGCAATCCATCAAGCATGGAAGAAAAGTGGAACAACGTATTATCTCAAATCAGGACTGCTGCTACTTTGAGTTTACTTCGCACGCAATGCAACTTATTACACTTCGACGGAGAAACAGCTTATATTGGAGTTAATTCTTTACCCCTTTTTAGAGATGTCCAGAAAAAAATAGATGATCTAAAAAAAGCCTTTAAAAATTCCGGCGAATACACTCCACGACAAGGAAGAAGAGGAAGAGAGATACAAGTAGAAATCAAGCTCAAGCTTCTATGTTCACCAATAGCTATCTCGTCCTTATATTTATCTCAAGTATGGGAAGATGTGCTATCTCATGTTGAGCAGACTTCAACTAAGGCGTTACTTAGGCAGCAATGTAACCTCTTGAGCATAAGTGGTGATGAAGTCGTCATTGGAGTTGCATCACAACCATTACTTGATCGAGCTCTCAGTCAAAGTCAAAAGATTCAGGAAGCTTTTGAGCAGGTTCTAGGTCATAGAGTTAATGTACAGCTTATTAACTTATAAAATTTAAGGGTGAATGATGGCTCAGCCTAGTAGAGAAACCCTAGATCTGGCAAGCGAGCTACAAAATCGAATGGCTGGAGAAAACCTGATTCCTTCATTCGCCAAACTATATAGCCAGTATACAAGATTAAGAGAAGGCCGTCCCGGATTAAACAGGTGGAGAGCAGATGAAGCTAGTAATAGGTTAGACGATGCCATTACGTTAATTGAAACCTGTCTAATCAATCAGGAAGCAGGTATTCCTGGCTGGGAAGAGAGCATGCGAAGAGCTGGAGAGCTATTAGAATGGCTGTCACATCCAGAGTTAAACCCTAACAACTTACCAATACATTTATTGTCTGCGGCTACTTATCAGTTAGCGGGATATCCTGCAAGAGCATCAGGCTTACTCAATGAAAGTATAAGACAAGAATCTGAGTCTGAAATTCTTCGTCTATTACTCAAAGCAGATTTTCCAGGCTTGTTGAATCAAATAGTTGCTTACTGGTCAGAGGAAGTAAGCCAAAACGAGCTAGGAAACTCAAGATCAAACTTGGGAGTTTCTCAGGGGTTTGAAGTTGAATTACAAAAAAAAATAGTTAAAGAGACAATTAGTTGCTTAGGCGTCTTATGTTCATTCGCGAGATGGGGAGAAGAGTCTCGGCTTGAAAGAGCTATTAATAAACTCGCTAATATCAATAAAGTTCTTGTTCATGGAGATTTTTTTTTATTCTTGGCTGTTGGCAAAACTATGCTCTGAGGTTGCGGCGTCATATCCATCAAAGTCTTTTCGACATAACCTAAACCAACTCATTGAGAATATCAGCCAGACAGGTAGAATCGCTATAGAACGTTATTTAAGACAATCTTATAAGGAAAAAAATCGCTTGCTTGGCCTTCTCAAATATGCGGAATTGAAAGGTTGGCTTCAAGTGAGTCTTTCGCCCTATGCACACCTACTGGATCAGGTAAGACAGCAGTTGCTGAGTTGGCTATTTTACAAAGCTTATTTATTTCTTCTGGGGAGCAGGGTTCTCCTTCTAATATTTCGAATCCTCTAGCAATTTATTTGGTTCCATCACGAGCTCTAGCTACTGAAGTAGAATCCACATTGGCTCGAGCTTTGCATTTTTCAAGTAATGAGCAAATTAAGGTAACAGGTCTATATGGAGGAACGGATTGGGGACCTACTGATGCATGGTTAACGGCCAGTGAGCGAGTAGTGCTAATTTGTACTTATGAGAAAGCAGAAGCACTTTTCAGATTCTTAGGTGTCCTTTTCATTCATAGGGTTAGATTGGTTGTAATTGATGAAGCACATGCTGTTCAGTTTGATGGCAACAACGATAGTCTCCGATCTTCAGAGAATCGCTCATTACGTTTAGAATCTCTTGGCACAAGATTGTTGACTTATCTCAATCAAGATTATTGTCGAATGGTTGCTTTATCAGCAGTTGCAGCAGGTGCAGAAAGTCAAATGGCAAGGTGGATTTCAAGACAGCCAGACGCTACACCTGCTAAAACCTTTTACCGAAGCACTCGTCAGCTCATTGGTAGATTAGAGTGCTTTGAGAATAGAAAATTCAGAATTTACTATGATCTACTAGATGGAGCCGATTTGGGGTTTCGGGAGACAGATCAACCTCCAGATAGGCCTTATATTCTAGATGCATTCGAGCCATTCCCAAGGCCAGTCGGTTCGTGGAATGGCGTTGAAAAAAGTCTCCGCCCGTATCTATTTTGGGCTGCAATTAATTTAGCGAAAGTTGATAGTGAAGGTAAAAGAAAAACTGTTCTAATTGCAGTTCCTCAACAGCCGGGTGGCTATGCTGATGATTTCTTAAACCTCCTCGAAAGAAGCTGGAATCAAGTTCCAAGACCTGATTTTTTTGAAGAACCTAGTGATCCCATAAAGCTTCGGCTCTGGCAGAGGTGTCTCCGTTCATGTGAAGACTATTTCGGAAGAGGCTCTCGAGAATTTAGACTATTAGAACAAGGAATAGTTGTTCATCATGGACAAATGCCAGGATTAATGGCACGTCTACTGCTTGAGCTAATTCAAGAAAAGGTTGTACAAATCGTTTTGGCAACATCAACTCTTTCTGAAGGCGTTAATCTTCCCTTTGAATTGATACTTATTCCCAGCCTTTTTAGAGGACAACATCGCATCTCAACTCGTGAATTTCGAAACTTGGTTGGACGTGCTGGGCGTCCTGGCTCCGGCACCGAAGGTCGAAGTTTAATGGTACTTTCACCTGAACAGTTGCCGATGCCTAGAAGAAGAAGAAATAGACAAAATGTCGCTTATGACGACTTAATATCTGAGATTAGAGGGCAAAATATCCCTGATGACAGCAATTCTGATGCTAAAAGTCCTTTGTCAGAACTTTTATACCTCTTACGAGATCAATGGAGAAATATATCAGAGTCAACCTCAGCAGATGCTTTTTTAGATTGGTTAGAGCATACTAGGCCTATAGATTTTTCTACCCTTTCTGGGGCATCAATTCCGTTAGCGGTTGAAACCCTTGACTCATTAGATAGTGTACTGATATCTGCCATTGTAGAGTTAGAGCAGCTATCACATGAAGAATTATCTATAGATGCTTTGGAAGCAAGAATTCGAGAAATTTGGCAACATAGCTATGCTTTCTATGCAAATCGGCAACAAGCAGAACTGGAAACATTCTTTACCCACAGAGGTAAAGCATTAAAGACTAGAATTTATCCAGAATCAACACAGCGTCGTCGTTTATATAAAACAAGCTTGCCACCTCGATCAGGAAATCAGTTATTGTCTGTTTATGATGAAATAAAACAACACCTTCAGACAGGAGATAGTTACTATGCCTGGGAAACTAATCAACGCATTAATTTTATACAAAATTTAGTTACCCTTTTAAGTCTCATACAGAGTTTCAGACCCAAAGCAGATAGTTTAGATTGGCAGCAGGTGTTGCATTGGTGGCTTGATCCTTCAAGTGCTGAAGTTTCTCCAAATGCCAAACAGATTTCAAAATGGCATCGATATGTTAGCCACAATTTCACCTACCGCATTAACTGGGGCTTAGGAAGTGTCCTTTCTTTAGTCATTGATGAGACTTTCCATGGTGAGCTGATAGAGATTTCGTTAGAAGATTGGCATCGCACGGGTTTACCTTGGATCGTTTTCTGGTTAAAGGAATTGATAGTGTGGGGCACTCTTAATCCTGTAGCTGCATATTTGCTTGCAAAAGGTTTTGCGACAACTCGTGCTGAAGCCTCACGATTATCAGAAACTTATTATCTTCGTTATGAAGACCTTGGCCCTAATGAAGTTTTGAATGCTTCGATCATTAGAGAATGGTCAGATGCAGCTTTTGCAGATCCTACACGTTCTCTACCTATAAATAGGCCTGCAAGTCGCAATGAGGTAGAACTACTTAGAGACTTCCCGGAAGAAGCCAGTCAACAATGGAAGGTCATTCCAGTAGAAGTTAGCGAGGAATTATATTGGTATGATCCTGCAGGTTTTCAGTTAGCTAAGTGTCAAAAACCAGCGACTTGGGAAACATCTTTTTTGAACGAATATGATTTCATACTAGACTCAGCGAACCGAGTAGTTCTATCTGAAATCTACGTTTGAGTTTAGAGATGTTTTTGCTGTTGTAATCAGCAAATGGTCTTCAGAAGCCTCTGAAGTAAAGTTTTGGCTTCAAAGGAAACCTTGAGGCTTGCTGATACTTACGGGGGTCTGAATCAACACTCCTCAACAAGTAGGAGAAGGCGACTCAGACAGTGTTGCAACAGGCTGAAACTTTGTGCAAGGACTAAGCGCCTTGATCGGATTGTGATTCAGTTCGCGGCATTACCACGGTGCTGTCGGTTGAGTACTGCTGCTGGCGTTCGATCGCCTCTCTAGCTAGTTCAAGCAATCCTCGAGCCAGTTCTTCTTGATTAGTGGAAACAAGGTATGAGTAGGAATTTGAAGTCAAAGACTTGAATTCGGGATGTGCAGCGAGCGCTTCGAGCGTTAAAAAGCGGAGCTCATACTTCCAGTCGGACCATTTACTTGGATCAAGAACTTTAAAGTAGGTGTCGCCATCAAAGATACATGCGATAAGCCAGCCCACAAAGAAGTGGCTATAGGCCTTTTCCCAAGTGTGCTTTAATCGCAGGTCACCGAATAAATGGCGAACCTCCGGTTCGAAGTTTTCTGGCTGAACATGTGCCATGTTTGACCTGTGTATCCAGCACCAAACGTGGAACACTTCGGCTTTCAGCTTTTGAATGCTGATTAAACCTTGAGTTAGTGGTTTAGCGCGCAGCCTTTGCATACATAAAATGTGAGTCCATGAGGTAGAGCTGTCTAACTACATGTCGCCTGAACTCTACGAACCTTTAGCTCAAAACTTGTGAGATTTGAGCACCCAAATGCTCTAGAGTCTTTTGGCGAGCCTGGTCAGCTGCAGCTCTAGCGGACTCGGCCAGTATCGTATCTGTATTGGGGGTAAGTTTTAGCGCCCCGCCGAGGTAGCCCAGAGATTTGCAGTAGAAATCACTTAGGTTCTCTAGGGATAGACGCTTTACCGTCTGGTAGTCGCCCTGCTGAAACGAGTAGAGTGCTTGACGGTGGAGATCAGTCTTGGGCTCTCCTAGAACCTCTAAGATGATGGCGATGGCTGCGTTGACCTTCTCGGTCGTTAATTCTGCCGCTGAAGCGCTCATGGGGTTTAACCCTCAACTATCACTGTGAGCATAGTACAGCTTGACGCATAATAGTACTAACGCATTGTTTTTGGCGAATTCCCAACACGGTATTGGAACCATATCCTTACCAAATTAGAGCTATATCCTTGCCAAAACGTGGGAAGCATAAGCGTACCAGGCAGCTTTGGAAGCATAAGCGTACCTGTTTGGTACGCTTATCGGTAAACGCACAACTATAGCCTCTGTGGAGGCGTATTCTTTATGGAGCTAAGCGGATTCGAACCGCTGACCCCTTGCATGCCATGCAAGTGCTCTACCAACTGAGCTATAGCCCCTCATGCGCCAACTTTTTCGCTGAGCGCATCAACAATAGTGACCTAAGGGGGGTACCGTCGTCAACCCCAAATTTTCCCTGAGTTTTATTCAACGGTAGCGGTGAAGGGCAGCCATCCGCGATAGAGTCAGGAAGATTGTAGTGTTCACGTGGCAATGGCAATGGTTTATCCTGGTTCTTCGTCTCCCCCCGATGCCGATGCGGTGCAGGATGTGCTGCTGCGGTTGCGGCGTAAAGAAGGCACTTGGGTCAACTGGGCCCAGGGCTGCCAGGCTCTGCAAAAGGCGCGGTTCACTCCCCAGCAAATTTTTGAAGAAACCGGCTTTGAGCCCATCCACCAAAACCAGATTATGGTGGCGGAGCAGGTCTACCAATCTATTCTCAAGGCGGGGGTGACCGAGGCGACCCAGGCTCACTTTACCGAGCGGGGCAGCGATGCCCTCTACGAGCTGCGGGTGCTCTCCCAGGGCGATCGCGCTGCCACCGCTGATTTTATCTTCCAGCACGGCATCGACTCTGAGGAGGTGCGCGATCTGGTCAAGCCGATCAAAGAATATGCCTACCGCAAAGACAAACCCGAGGGCTTTGCTGATGGGCCAGGGGATGCGATCGCCTACCAGTTCTGGAAGCTAGCCCGTCAAAAAGACGATCTGCAAGACCGATCGCGCCTGATTGCCCAGGGCCTGCGCTTTGCCCAAAGCCCCACTGCTCGCCAGCACATCGAAAAGCTGTTGACCGACTTTACGGTTGTCAAAGACCGCCCCGCCCCTCGGCTGCCCCTCTACCGGCTCGAAACTGAAAGCGAGCTGCCGCGCATGATCCCCGTAGTGGGGCAGATGCCGCTGACGGTGGACGATTTGAAGGCGGTGCCCGTAGTGGTGGCGGAAGAACCCTTCAGCATGGTCAGCGCTAACGGCGCCAGCGCCTGGATTGCGGTGCCCGGCTGGCAAGTGATCTTTCGGGCCGAAGACCCAGTGGGAATTCTCACCCAGTCCCGGCTGTTGCCCAACTACCCTAGCGATGGTGCCGATGAGACGGTGCTGGTGGTCGTCGATCGCAGCGATCGCACCTGGGACGACGACGGCTACTTTCTCACCACTAACGGCGATCAGCTCGCCTTGTCGTGGTCACCGAGCCCGATAGAGACCCCCATCTTGGGCAAAATGATTCTCATTCTGCGGCCGAAGCGCATTTTGGATGAGAACTACAACCGCGAACTCTGGCAGCTAGACGAATAGGAGACAACCATGGGCCTCGAACGACGCTTATCTCGCACCATGTTCTTAAATACCGAGATTGTGGAGCTGCGGCAAATGTGCTTCACCCCCGGTCGCGTGTTTGAACCGGGCAAATATATCGCGGGCGACCTGCCCGACACGGCCTTTGAGATGGGATTAGTAGACAAGCTGCCGCCGGTACGGGGAAAGAGCGAGGAGATTGGGGATCCGCCGGAAGCGTGAGTGAGCGGGTGAGGAGGGTGAAAAATTCAAAGTTCAAAATTTTGAATTCTCAATTTTGAATTTTGCATTCATTCCCCTATCTCATCCTCACCGTCCAAACTTTTAAGACAACGTGCCCCAGACTACAGCGGCTACCGCCTCCAACCTCGACAACAGATCGTAGTATCTGTGGTTGATGGCCATGGTCGTGACATCCTTAACGCCTCAGGAATTGCCACCGCTGCCACGGTCCCAGATTATTGTCTGCGGTCTGGGGCGCACGGGGTTGCGGATTTTTAGGCTGCTGCGGCAGCAGGGGGCGCAGGTGGTGGGCATTAGTTACCATCCCCTGCCAGAGGTGGTGGGCGAGATTGTGGTGGGGGAACTGCGATCGCCTACGACCCTCACCCAAGCCGGCATTCACCAGGCCCACACCCTGGTGCTGGCCACCTCCGACGACGCCCTGAATTTGGCAATTCTGACCCAGGCGCGTATTCTTAACCCCAGCATTCACATCATCAACCGGCTGTTCAACATCAGCCTGGGGGAGCGGCTCGACCACACCCTGCCCCACCACATCAGTTTCAGTTCGGCGGCGCTGGCGGCACCGCTATTTGCCTTTGCGGCACGGGGCAACCGGGCGATCGGGCAGCTGCGCCTGTTTGACCTTACCTGGCCAATGTACGAGGAGGTGATCGACGCCACTCACCCCTGGCACGGCAAGCCGCTAAAAACCCTCTGGGACAATCGATCTCAGCTCTTGATTCACTACCACTCGGCCCACCACCCGATCGAGCTGGTGACAGCGGTAGTGACGGGGGAGGTGTTGCAAGTGGGCGATCGCATCGTGGTGGCCACCCAGCCCCAGCAGCCTATCCTCAAGGCTCGCCACATACCTCAGTTTTGGCAGCGACTGCTGGTCACCCTCGACCACGGCCGCCGCCGCGCCCGCGCCACGCTGCTAGTAATCTTGGCCCTGCTGATTACCATTGGTCTGGCTACGTTCACCTATCTTTGGCACGACCTTAACACCAGCTGGGTCGACGCCCTGTACTTCTCGGTAGGCATGATTACCGGAGCCGGGGGCCAAGAACAGGTGGCAGAAAACTCCTCGGCCAGCATCAAAGTTTTCACCGCTGCGATGATGTTGGTGGGGGCGGGGGTGATCGGCATCTGTTACGCCCTGCTCAACGACTTTATTTTGGGCTCACACTTTCAAAGCCTGTGGAGCGTTGCCCGTATGCCCCGGCAGCACCACTACATCATTTGCGGTCTAGGGGGCGTAGGCTATCGCACGGCCCTTCACCTGCACAAAGCCGGCTATCGGGTAGCCGTAATCGAGCAAGATGCCCACAACCGCTTTTTGTTCTCGGTTAAGGCGCTCAAAATTCCGGTCATCATCGCTGATGCCAACCTGACCTCCACTCTAGAAACCGTGAACTTGGCCTCGGCCCAGGCCTTGCTAGTCGTGACCAGCGACGACACAGTGAATTTAGAAATTGCCCTGACGGCCCGCAGCATTAGCCCCCAGGTACCCAGCGTCGTGCGCATCTTCGATGCCGAGTTTGCCCAGCAGGTGCAGCAGGTGTTTGAGTTTGACCAGGTACTTAGCCCGATGGATTTGGCTGCACCCACTTTTGCTGCTGCGGCCCTTGGGGGTAGAATTCTCGGCAACGGCATGTCTGGGGATCTGCTGTGGGTGGCGATCGCAACGCTGATCACCCCTCACCATCCCTTCTACAACCAATCCATCCAGACCATAGCGCAGACAGCGCAGCTGGTGCCCCTATATATCGAGTCAGCCCATCGCACGCTCCACGGCTACAGCTTACTCAACGTGACCTTGACCGACGGCGATGTGCTCTACCTAACCATGCCTGCCAATCGACTAGACTGCCTGCAATACACCCCAGTAGCTGTCACAGAAGAGCTGCGAGGGTGAGAGGGTGTAGATCGATGGGGCGCGATTGCCTATCCCTCGGATCTCAAAGATGGTTGATCTGAAGCCAGCTAAACAGCTGCTCCGGGGCCAGCGTTAACGGCACCCCTAGTAAAACTGGCAGCTCAGCATCTTCAGCCCATTCCTCAGGCAAGCGCTCGGGGCAATAGACCAGCACCACCCGTTCTTCAGGATCAATCAGCCAGCCCATCTGCCCCCCATGGCGCAGGCTGTGCAAAATTTTGCGAGTCACCTTCATCTGGCTCTGCTGGGGGGAAAGAATCTCAATAATCCAATTTGGGGCAACGTTAATGCCAGTGCTCAGGATCTCGCCATTCTCGTCAACGGGAATCTGGCTTTGTTCCAGCACAACAATATCTGGCACTATGGAGCGCCCACCAACGGTACAGCGCAGTTCGGTGAAAGCTTCATAGGGCGAATCAGCGGCGTTGTTAATGACGCTAACCAACCGCGACTGAATTCGACTGTGTTTTCCACCGGGCATCGGTTTTTGGCTGACCTCTCCCTGCACAAATTCCCAAGCCGGTGACTCTTCAATGTAGGGCAGCGTCAAAAACTGCTCTAGGGTCAACCGTTGGGGTAAGGCAACAGTCATGACGATGGCCCTCGCTAGCCGTCAACTGCCTGAATTGTAGCTTTCTGAAACCCTCACGTTTAGCTGCCCGCTACAATATCCCCAGTAACTATGAACCACCATGGGGCGCACACCCACCCTCACCTACGATCGCGGCACCCTGATCCTGCATCCACCGCCGCGAGGCAAAAGCTGGGTAGACTTTGCCCATTGGGACGATCGCATTGAGAAATTCCGCGTTCCCGCTCAGCAGTACCGCGCCCTAGTCGAAACTCTGCGAGCCGAGCAAGTGCCCTTCAACGATCAGGCCCAAACCTTCAAGCCACTGGAGCTTGATCCCCGGCTGAGCCTGGAACCCTATCCCCATCAAACAGAAGCCCTACAGGCCTGGATCGACCAGCGCTGGCGTGGTGTGGTGGTGCTCCCCACCGCTAGCGGCAAAACCTTCCTGGCCCAAATGGCTATGCAGGCCACACCTCGGCCCACACTGATTACCGTGCCGACGCTGGACTTGATGCATCAATGGTATGCCCATCTAGAGGCAGCCTTTCCCGATGTAGAAGTAGGGCTTTTAGGCGGGGGATCAAAGGATCGCACGCCGATTTTAGTGGCTACCTACGACAGTGCCGCCATCCACGCCGAAAGCCTGGGGAACCAGTACGCCTTGCTGATCTGCGACGAATGTCACCACTTACCCAGCGACTTCAACCGGGTGATTGCTGAATACTCCATCGCGCCCTACCGGCTGGGGCTGACCGCCACTCCCGATCGCGCCGACGGTCGGCATGAGGATTTGACCCATCTGCTGGGGCCAGTGGTTTACGCCAAGTCAGCGGCAGATCTGTCGGGGGATGCCTTGGCCCCGTTTCAGATTGTGCCGATTAGGGTGAAGCTGTCGAACCAGGAGCGATCGCGCTACGACCAGCTGATTGCCCAGCGCAACCGTTTTTTGCAGGAGGCCAATATCTGGCTCAGTTCGGCCCAGGGGTGGCAGCGATTCGTTCGAGCTAGTGCCCAATCCCCAGGAGGGCGGCGGGCGATGCTGGCCCACCGAGAGGCGCGGGCGATCGCCCTGGGTACTGAGGGCAAACTGCGAGTGCTTGCCGACTTGCTCGCTCAGCACCACCCCGATCGCACGATCATATTTACGAACGACAATGCCACGGTTTACCACATCTCCGAGACCTTTTTGATCCCCGCTATTACCCACCAAACGCCGGTCAAAGAGCGCCATGCCATCCTCCAGGATTTTCGCCATGGCCAGTACCCTACCCTGGTGGTCAGCCACGTACTCAACGAAGGAGTGGATGTGCCCGAGGCGCGGGTGGCCATTTTGCTCTCCGGCAGCGGCTCCACTCGCGAGTATGTGCAGCGGCTGGGGCGTATCTTGCGCAAGGGCAGCGGCAACAAACAGGCCATGCTTTACGAAGTTGTGGCCGAAGAAACCACCGAAGAATCTATTTCCAGTCGTCGCCGCCAGGGAGTGCAACCGTCGCCGGCTAGCCCTCGCCAGCTAGAACTAGTACCGGTAAAACCGGTCTATAGTGCTGATCCCCTACCGGCTGTGCCGCGAGCAGCAGAGGCACCATCCTTACCTCTTTCTGACCCAGAGTGAGCACTCACCCGTGCCACAAAAATAATCCCAAAGATAGTGGACACAGGTGTGCTCAGAAAGCTCCTCAAACGCTATCTTAGTAGTAAGCTAAAGTCTTGCTAGAAGAGGGTTACCGGCGATCGCGCCCGAGCCTTACATCGGAGCTTTGCCCACGGCTTAATGCCGCGTTTATTGATCTAGGCTTTCCCCCACAGCCCTACGTGTCGGGTTTTGCCCTAGTTGACGAGAGTTAAGTAACGAGCTAGGTAAGCCTGGTGGTCTAGTTCTTTGGCCTGCTGTAGTTGTAGAGCTGGCCAGCGACCCGCCTTTTACTGCCAGATTTGAGCCTTAACTTCCATTAACTTGGGAACCAGTTCGCTTGGGTTCTCGGACTCTTGCGAGCGCGGGTGCCTCTGTCTCATAGCTTTGGCGATTGCCCCAGCGCCAAGCATTCCTGCTTTCCCAATCCCCACCTATCCTTCGATGAGTCACCTGTTTGCTACGGCTTTGCTTCTTACCCTTGGTGTTGGTTCAGCGGGACTGTTGACAGTTTCTGCCCAGCCGACTCAGGCCCAGTCTTTCAACCCCCTCAGCCCCTTGCAGGCGGGGCTAATGGGCACTAGCTCTGCAGTGCCCGCTCTCGACAACTACCTAGCTCAAGTAGAAATGCCC
Organism: Leptolyngbya subtilissima AS-A7; assembly: GCF_039962255.1. NCBI lineage: Bacteria > Bacillati > Cyanobacteriota > Cyanophyceae > Leptolyngbyales > Leptolyngbyaceae > Leptolyngbya > Leptolyngbya subtilissima. Next base: position 320,331 of record NZ_JAMPKY010000006.1, read on the forward strand.
CTGGCACCAGAAGCAGGGATCGCAGAAGCTGGGACATCCTCTGCCGGGGAGCAAGACGAGTCTTTAGATGCGATCGCCGCCACGATTTGTGCTCACCTACCGGAGTGGGAGCGCCCGTCGGCGATCGCTCAAACTAAGCAGCTAGAAGCCATGCCCTATTACGGTGAAGTACTCGATACCGATCCCATGGCTGAGCTGGCCAAAGCTTGGTGGAGTCACGAAGTTTTTGTATTCACTACCTACGGCCTCAGCGCCCGCACCGATCCCCTTTATCTCTCTGGGGTGTGGACAGCAATGGATGACCTCTGGGACTGCTACAGCGGCGATCAGCCCGAGCAGATCAATCAGGGGGAGCTGGCAGAAATGTGGCTGCTGCATCACCGCTTGGTCAACCTAGAATGGCAAGACAATCAGTACCTAGTCACTGTTGAGCCCGTGGACGCTGGCCTGCAACTGGTGCAGTTTCCCCGCCGCGAGAATGGTCAAACTTTACCCCTAAGCATTGTCTCCACTACAGGGCAAGCCCTGGCGGTGATGTCTGGCGATTGGTGATCCCCACGAACACAATTCAATAAGAGAAAGCCTCCGACTCGTTTGAATCGGAGGCTTTCTCTTATTCTTTTCAAACTCTAGTTCCTTGCCAGCTCTAGCCAAATTCGTTAGTTTTCAGACCCTTTGTTCAAATAGGGCAAACGGTATTGACTCCTACAAGCCAGACCGTTTTTGAATCAAGGATGTTGAATCGAGGATAGTTCTTAGAGCCAAAAATTCAAAGGTTTTAGAGGGCAGGAGGAGTGGCGGCGACATCGAGCCAGCCTGCACTCAGCACTACCGTCAGGCCCATAAACAGCACGGTTAAGGTCCAAGTAACGCGGTTGAGAGTGGTTTCAGCGCTTTTGGTGCTGGTAAATAGCTGGGCCTGACCACCTAGGCCGCCCAAACCATCGCCCTTAGGGCTGTGCAGCAGCACCAGGGCCGTTAGACCCACAGCAGCAACCATCCAGATAACTTTCAAAATTGTGATAACTATCATCGCGTTTTTAAACTAACCTGCTCAAAATAATGGCCCAATCTTCACTATACCCCAAGCCTTCCAGCCATTCCAGCATCGCCTCAGGTAGGACTAGAGGGAGAGTTTAACCGGGGTACGGTTGTTGCGAATTTCTACATCGGCGGGGAGAAACATTGAGCGCCCGGTCATTTCTTGGGGCTGAGGCAGACCCAAAATTTGCAGAATGGTCGGGGCAATATCAGACAGCCGCCCGTCTTCGCGAAGATTAACGTCGCCACCGTAGGCAGGCACCTTGAGCTTCTCACCTTCAACCAGAATAAAGGGCACCGGGTTGGTGGTGTGGGCTGTCCAGGGCTTGTGGTTTTCGTCCCACATCAGCTCGGCGTTGCCGTGGTCAGCAATGATAATGGCGGTGCCCCCAGCTTTGCCAATACCGTCAATTAAGCGGCCTAGCTCGTGGTCAACGGCTTGAAGAGCCGTGATCGTGGACTCCATCTTGCCGGTGTGACCCACCATGTCGGGGTTGGCGTAGTTGATCACCACCAGCGAATAAATCCCTTTTTTGATGGCAGCTAGGGCGGTGTTGGTCACCGCCGCCGCCGACATGGCCGGAGCCTTATCGTAGGTCGCGACCATCGGGCTAGATACCAGCTCTCGGTCTTCGCCCTTTAGGGGTTCTTCCAGACCACCGTTAAAGAAGTAGGTGACATGGGCGTACTTTTCGGTTTCGGCGGTGCGAAACTGCTTAAGCCCATGGTTGGCTACTACTTCGCCCAAAATGTTGCTCAGGTTTTGAGGCTGAAAGGCCACCTTGACCGGCATCTCCGGGTCGTACTGGGTCATAGTGACAAAGCTTAGGGGTGCCACTAAATTCCGCTCAAAGCCCTTAAAGTTGGGATCAACTAGAGCCTGAGTTAGCTGGCGAGCGCGATCGGGGCGGAAGTTGAAGAAGATTACGCCGTCCTCTGGGGCGATCGCACCGGGAGCCAGCCGCACTGGCTCTACAAATTCATCGTTGATCTCCTGGTCATAGGATTCCAGCAGCGCTTCCATGGCGGTTTTGCCGCTGCCCTCGCCGGGGTCGGTCATCACTCGGTAGGCCTTCTCGACGCGATCCCAACGGTTGTCGCGATCCATGGCGTAGTAGCGGCCGCTGAGAGTGACCAAGCGGCCCAGGCCTAGCCGGTCAACGTAGTCCTGAATTTTTTGAACCGACACCCTACCTTCGGTGGGCTTTGTGTCGCGGCCATCGGTAATGACGTGAATGCAAACTTCATCAACGTCTTGGGCTTTGGCCATCTCTAGCAGGCCAAACAGGTGAGAGAGGTGAGAGTGCACGCCCCCCTCAGAGCACAGCCCCACTAGATGCAGCTTACTATTGCGGTAGCGCACCGCCTGACACACTTCTAGAAAAGCCTCGTTCTCTTGCAGGGTGCCGTCTTCTACGGCGTCAGAAATACGCACCAATTCTTGGGGCACAATGCGCCCTGCACCAATGTTGAGGTGACCAACTTCGGAATTGCCCATCTGACCGTCGGGCAGCCCCACATCCTTGCCTGATGTACGAATTAAAGTGCGGGGATAAGCGGCCCACAGACTATCCATAACCGGAGTCTTTGCGGCGGCGACAGCGTTACCGTCGGTATTTTCCCGATATCCCCAGCCGTCAAGAATGATTAAAACCATCGGCGGGACTGACGCTTGACTCATAGGTAAGAATCCTTGGGAGTTGGACTAACGTCTCAGCAATCATACTATCCAGAAATTTGGCCCCAATCTGAGCTGGGACGGAGCTGGAATAGCCGTTTAAAGACTCACTTACACGCGATCGCGCCAGGCAGATACATTTAGTTCGCTGCTGTGAGTGCGTAACCCACAGCACGAAAAGCTAGCAACTGTACTCTGAACCCAGCCTAAACGCGCTATACAGGCATGTGACCAGGTTAAAGCGCAATTTAAGAGAAATTTTTATAAACTGCATATTACTCTACATCGGCGTCATTTTGTAGCGCCTGCTTTGCGTTTGGCCTGCTGCTGCTGGCGCTTAGCGTCAGCCTTTGCCTTTTTCTCAGCCTCTAGGGCGGCTCGCTTTTCGGCCTCGGCCTCTTCTGCCACCTTGTCGAGGTAATAGTGGTAGTCACCCCGATATAGCCGCAACTCGCCATCGCGAATTTCGACAATTTTGGTAGCAACGCGGGAAATGAAGTAGCGATCGTGGGAGACGAGCAGCACCGTACCGTCGTAGTGCTGTAGGGCCTCCTCCAGCATCTCCTTGGCGGGGATGTCGAGGTGGTTGGTGGGCTCGTCGAGCATCATCAGGTTGGCGGGTCGCAGCAGCATTTTAGCCAGGGCCAGGCGAGCTTTTTCGCCGCCGCTGAGGGCTTTCACCTGTTTAAAGGCCATGTCGCCTGTGAACAGAAACCGCCCCAGCAGGGTGCGGACTTCTTCGTTGGTCCAGTCGGGCACTTCGTCGTGAATGGTGGCGATCACGGTTTTCTCTAGATCGAGAGCCTCAGCCTGGTTTTGCTCAAAGTAGCTGGGGATCACGTTGTGGTTGCCCACTTCGACCTGACCGTCGGTGGGAGTTTCTAGCCCGGCAATCAGGCGCAGCAGGGTCGATTTGCCCGAGCCGTTGTGGCCGAGGAAAGCGATGCGATCGCCTCGCTCAATCAACAGATTAGCCCCCAAAAACAGGATCTTCTCATCGTAGCTGTGGGTGAGATCAGCAACCGTCACTACTTCGCGCCCACTGCGGGGAGCCGGGGGAAAGCGAAAGTGCAGCGTGCGCACGCTGCCGGTGGGGGCCTCAATGCGCTCTACCTTATCCAGCTGCTTTTCGCGGCTTTTGGCCTGGGTGCTGCGAGTGGCGCTGGCCCGAAAGCGATCGACAAAGGCCTGCTGCTTGGCGATTTCCTTTTGCTGGCGCTCAAAGGTGCTGAGCTGAGCGGCCAGGCTTTCTTCTTTTTGGGTGAGGTAGGCGGTGTAGTTGCCCAGGTAGGTGGTGGAGACGCCGCGCTCGGTTTCAACAATCTGGGTGCAGAGGCGATCGAGAAATTCTCGGTCGTGGGAGACGATCACCATGGGAGTAGTGAGCTTTTTGAGGTAGCCCTCTAGCCACTCGATAGTGTCGAGGTCGAGGTGGTTAGTAGGCTCGTCGAGCAGCAGCACGTCGGGGGCTTGCAGCAAGATTTTGCCCAGGCCCATGCGCATCTGCCAGCCACCGCTAAACTCGCTGACGTAGCGATCGCCGTCGCTGGCCTCAAAACCCATTTCAGGCAAAATTTTCTCAATTTGCGACTCTAGCCCATAACCGCCCAGGGCATCAAAGCGCCGCTGCAGCTTGTCGAGTTCGTGGATCAGGCGATCGAGTTCAGTGGGATCGGCGGTCTCCATCAGCGTGGGGATGTGGTGCAGCTTTGACTGTACCTCGTTGGCCTCTTTAAATACCGTCCAAAATTCGTCGCGCACCGTGTGGCTGGGGTCAACCTCAAACTCCTGGGAGAGGTAGGCGATTTTGAGGTCGGCAGGGCGAATGATAGTGCCCGTGGTGGGCTCAATCTTGCCGGTGATAATTTTGAGCTGGGTCGATTTGCCGGCGCCGTTGACGCCGACGAGACCGATGCGATCGCCTGGCTTCACCTCCCAGTTCACGTCTTTGAGAACCTCCCCGGTGGGGTAAATCTTGCTGATGTGCTCTAAACGCAGCATGGGCGGCTCCAAAGGCGGGGAGTAAACGAATCTTTACCAAAGGTAACGAAAAATGGGGGCAGGTTGTTGACTCTTGCGCTATCTGGCTAATTCATCTCTGGGAGAAAAATCGATCCGCCGCTGCGCCCACAAAAAAGGACGCAGCTAGGCTACGTCCTCGTTAATTCACTAGTAAAACTTTAGCCTCAGGCATAACCTGAGAACTACTGACTACTTCTTCATGTCCTTAGCCATTTTGCGGAACATGTCGAGGCTGGTATCGACCTTGCGACGCTCGGAGCTAGCATCCTTCTTGACAGCAGGTTGAATAGAGATTTCAGACGGGGCAATCTTTTCCACAGACAGGCCCTGCTGCTCTTGCAGACGTTTAGCCTCTAGAGCAGAAATTTGCCGAACGCTTTCTTTTTCTACGGTTTCGCCGCGCTTTTTGGCAAAGGTGCGCCGCACGGTCTTAGACGAGCGCATGTACTCAATGTTGCCATAGCTCTTAGCGTCGTCCTCATTCAGAAAATAAGCCCCCCCGACCTGTTTGATGGTGGGTTGCTGGGGGGCGGGCTGCCGCCGCACGGGACGGTCTGACTCGCCGGGATTCTTAGCTTTGCCGCCAAACAACCCGCGAATAAATCCAGTCATGAAGCTCTCCTGCGTCTGTAAATAGTAGGGTCGAATGAACCAAGCCCGCAGGCAAAGCGCCCCTAATCAGGGCAGATGGCCAGACTAGACTTAGCTGAAGGTTTGTTAACTCCTATGTTAACTTTTGTTGGCAGCAAAGTTGGCAGCAAATTGGCCTAATCCTCGTTTTGTATCAGGTTGGGCGTTTATGAGAGCAGTTCATGGAGCAAGCCGCAGCGGCCAGCGATTTCTAGAGCATAGGAGCAGGGCCAAGGCGAAGAAATACTAGAGTGGGTAAGGATGTTTTACCCCCTTGCTATGGTCACTTCTCCGTCTTCGCCCTTTGCCGCCGCTGTGCCCGTCGATCGCATTCGCTACAACGACCAGGGGCTGGTGCCTGCCATTGTGCAAGACCACCTCGACGGCACCGTGCTGATGATGGCCTGGATGAACGCCGAATCGCTCCAGCGCACTCTAGATAGTGGCGAAACCTGGTTCTGGAGTCGATCGCGCCAAGAGTTTTGGCACAAGGGCGCAACCTCGGGCCATGTGCAAAAGGTGCAGGCCATCCGCTACGACTGCGACAGCGATGCCCTGCTGGTCACGGTAGAACAGTTAGGCGACATTGCCTGCCACACGGGCGAGCGTAGCTGCTTTCATCAAGTAGACGACCACAAAGTTGCCCCGCCCGCCGATACGCTGTCTCAGGTGTTTGAGGTAATCTGCGATCGCCGCGACCACCCCAACCCCGACTCCTACACCTGCAAGCTGCTGGCCGGAGGCGACAACAAAATTCTCAAAAAAATTGGCGAAGAAGCCGCTGAGGTCGTGATGGCCTGCAAGGATGATGACGCCGATGCGATCGCCGGGGAAGCCGCCGACCTGATGTACCACACCCTAGTTGCCCTAGCCCACCACGGGGTTGATATTAAGGACGTGTACCGCAAGCTCCAAGAGCGGAGACGGTAATGTGAGTGGATGAGTGGATGGGTAGGGAGACAGATAAAGATACTGTTTCAATCCCTCACCCATCCACCCCCCACTCCCTACCCATCCACTCCCTACACCAACGGCGTCTTCGACGGGATCCCCGGCAGGCGCGGAAACTTGTCTGGCGTGCGCTCTACTTTAGTGAGCACGACGTTGTGGCGCACGCCCTGGGTGATGGGCGTGATCTGCGATCGCACCTCCAATAGCTTGCCGCCCAGACGCGGCAGGATAGCTGTCAAGCCAGCTTCCTCTTCTGCCGACCACTGGCCTCGGTAAAGAATGGCTTGGCCGCCCAGGTTTAACAGAGGCAGGGCATACTCAGCGCAGGTGTTGACCGGGCCAACCGCCCGCAGCAGAGCCAGGTCATAGGATTCGCGGTGAATGGGCTGGTGGGCCACCTGCTCGGCTCGCTGGGGCAAAAAGCTGACGTTAGCGATCCCCAAAGTTTCGCAGACGGTTTCGAGGGCGACGAGCTTTTTGCGGGTGGCGTCGAGCAGGGCGATCGCCCAGTGGGGAAACACCAGCGCCACCGGCAGGCCGGGGAAGCCGCCCCCGGTGCCAACATCAACCACCTTGAGCGCGTCGGCACTGGCTCCCTCGCTCAGCCACGGGGCCACACCCTGAAGCGAATCCCACAGGTGCTTTTCCCAAAAATCCTCAGGGGTGGTGATGCGGGTTAGATTGACCTGCTGGTTGGCTGCCAAAATGGCGTCGTAGAGCAGCTGAAAACTCTGCTGCTGGCGATCGCTAGGCTGCCAGTGCAAAGTACTCTGCCAGCGATCGCCGTAGGAAGGTAGCATGTCCATAAAATTCTAAAGTGCCTATCCGGCGGTGGTCGAAAGGGTTGTTGTCGGCACCGGAGCCAGACGGCCATGATCGAGATGCCAGCAGCGATCGGCCAGCTGAGCCAGTTCGTCGGCATCGTGAGACACCACCAGCAGTGTCCAATTCTGCTTGAGCTGCTTGAGCAGCGCAATGATCTGCTGACGCATCGACCAGTCTAATCCGGCGGTGGGTTCATCCAGCAGCAGTAGGTAGGGCTTGCGAATGAGTTGTACCGCTAGAGCCAGGCGCCGCTGCTGCCCGCCGCTGAGGGCGTGGGGCGCCGCCTTGAGGGAGAGCTGCTCTAGCCCTACCGCCCGCAGCGCTTGCTCAATCTGGTCACGGGCCATTTCTGGATGGCCCAGACGCAGTTCTTCCAGCAGGCTGTGCCCGCAAAAGTGGCGTTCAGGAAACTGAAACACCAGCCCCGCCAGCTGCCGCAGCGACTCAGGGTCGAGGTCTTGCTGCCGCCACTGAATCGTGCCCTGGGTGGGTTGAGCAAACCCTGCCATCAGCTCTAGCAGCGTACTCTTGCCCGACCCGCTCGGTCCGTAGATCAACCCTAGCTGCTGGGGCGCTAGCTCGAGGGAAATATCCTGCAAGATGGCCTTAGGGCTGGCCGGGGGATGATAGGTCAGTTGGCGAAGATAGAGCATTCCACCCGCACAATACAACAGAAGACAACACGACTAAATTCTGCGAAAACCAGTACAGCCACCATGACCGACAGCCGATACCTTTTCCAGTGTGCCCTACTAGGTTGCCATTGGTAGAGAGCCGAGGCCGATTTGACGAGAGCTAGGCCAGTGTAGCTTCTGTAACATTACCGCTGCAAACTCCTAGGTAATTCGCCACAATTGGGCCATCAGGTATCACGATGGCTGATTGAGCAGGCATCTCTCCCTCCAAGTCATACTGTTCCGTTTTGATGTTCAGGTCGTAAGGGGTAATTTATTCATGGTTTTTCACGTTCGCCTGGCTCCACCTCGATTGAGTTCGCGCCTCAAAGCACTGTCTGCTGGTGCTCTCACCACAGCCTTTTTAGCGCTTACTCCCCTGTCGGCCCATGCTGGAGATCCGTTCCGCCCCAACGATCCTCACGAAATTGGCGACAAGACTGAGGCCGTTTTTAACGCGCTCTTCTACGAAGGCAACTACACCGCAGCCCAGTCACTAGTTGGGCAGGCGATCGCAGCTGAGCCCGACGAGCCTATGAACTACGCCGTTGCGGCAGCGCTTGGCTACCTCAACAAAGATTTAGACAAGCTGGCCGAACAGGCCCGCCTCACCCAGCAAACTGCCACTGCTCTCAAAGAAACAGACCCCCTGCGTGGCCACCTCTACACCGCTGTGGGCATTTTCATGGAAGGTGCCCATGTTCTGCAAACCCAGGGGATCGCTCGAGGCACTCCCTCGACCCTGCGCCTGCTGCAGCGGGTCTTTAGCGAGCTGGCAGCCGCGGAGCGCATCGACGCCAACGACCCAGAACTCAGCCTGCTCAAAGGCTTTATGGATTTGCTGCTAGCGGTCAATCTGCCCTTTGCCAACCCTGATCAGGCGATCGCCCGGCTACAAAACGGCAGCCCTGCCTATCTGGCCCACCGGGGTGTTGCCATTGGCATGCGTGACCTAGGGCGCTATGACGAAGCCCTAGCCGAGGTCGACAAGGCGCTAACGGCCGCCCCCAACAATCCTGATTTGATTTATCTCAAAGCACAGATTCTATTTCTGCAGCAGAAGTATGACGCCAGTCTGCCCCTATACCAATCAGCGCTGACCTACGCTGACCAGCTGCCAGCCTCGACGGTGCAGCAAATTACTCTTGAGGCCTGCCAGGCTGAGGGAATCGCTGGGGAGGTCTGCGTCGAGCGATCGCGCAATCTCGAACCCTAGCCTCCACAAGTTCAGGTAAGTTAAGCCCTATGCTGAGTAATGCAGTATGGGGCTTAACTATGCAGGTTGAATTTCGCGAGTGCGACTTCTTTAACCTTTGGATCTGGCTCAAATTTGAAACCGTGCCCTCCTCCATGGAGCAGCAGTACATCGACGAAGTCTTTTCGTCGTGGTTTTTTTTGGGGAAGCTGGGGGGCTTTAATGCCGAAAACCTTCAAGTGCAGGATACGGGCCTCGATATCAGCTATCTTCCCTACAATGAAGAGCAGCTGAGCAACAGCATGCTCTCGGTGATGCACAACATGGGTGAAGTCGAGTACGAAGGGCTTTGGGCCCGCTGCTGGCTCGATCTGGGCACCAGCGATGCCCTGGCCATCGACGTTTTAATCAACACCCTAGAGCAGTTTAGCCGTGAGTATGTGGTCATTGAGACCTGCTACATCGGGGGCGAAAACGCCGACTGGCCAATTCCAGGCAGTGGGCAGCCCGAGTTTGTTGACGAAGACGCCTAGCCTGTCCCGCTGACATTAGCAGCACCTAAGAAAACATAAAGAGGGGATGCCTGATGGCATCCCCTCTTTGTGTAAGACTACAGCTGCGATTCGCGCAGGGTAAAGCCTATGGCATCCCAGAAACGGGAACCGACTCGGAACGAGTATCCGTTCCGGAATCGCTTAGTCTAGCGGCTAGCGAAACATGCTGCTGACAGAGCTTTCTTCGTGAATGCGCCAGATAGCTTCACCCAGCAGATTTGCCATCGACAGCACTGTCAACTGCGGAAACTGCCGCGCGGCCGTCATCGGGATCGTATTAGTGACAATCACTTCTTCAAATAGACCCGCTGATAGGCGCTCCACCGCCGGGGGAGAAAACACCGCGTGGGTGGCGCAGGCATAAACCTGGCGAGCCCCTTCCTGTTTGAGTAGGCGAGCTCCCTCACAGATCGTGCCAGCGGTGTCGATCATGTCATCGACCAGCACGGCAGTTTTGCCCCGCACGTCGCCCACCACGTTCATCACTTCTGCCACGTTGTGGGCCTGGCGACGCTTGTCAATGATGGCTAGAGGGGCATCGTTAAGCTTTTTGGCAAAGGCGCGAGCGCGGGCTACCCCGCCCACGTCGGGGGAGACCACCACCAGGTCTTCCAGCTTTTTGCTGGAAATATAGTCAATCAATACCGGGGTGCCGTAGACATGGTCGCAGGGAATGTCGAAGTAGCCCTGAATTTGGGCGGAGTGTAGATCGATCGCCAAGATGCGACTGGCTCCGGCCTTGGTCATCAGGTTGGCCACAAGTTTGGCGGTGATTGACTCGCGCCCAGCTGTTTTGCGATCGGCACGGGCATAGCCATAGTAAGGAATCACCGCGGTGATCTGCCGCGCCGAAGCCCGTCGACAGGCGTCGATCATGATCAGCAGCTCCATCAGGTGATCGTTCACCGGATAGCAGGTGGGCTGAATCAGGTATACGTCACAGCCGCGAATCGACTCTTGAATTTGAATGTAAACCTCACCATCGGCAAAGCGCTTACGCACCATAGGGCCGAGGTCTAGCCCTAGGTAGCGAGCCACTTCGCGCGCTAGGTCAACGTTGGCCGAGCCGGAAAAAAGTTTGAGGCGGTTGTTATCTCCGAAGTGCGACAGCGACGGAGTTTGCATCGGCAAAGTGGCGGAACGGATCACATCAGGCCCTCTGAGCATGTTCACCTAGGAAATCGTAGCATTCCAGTCTAAAAAGCTTCTGAGCAATTATCCTTAAAATGCTGTTGTGCCATGCCGCTTGGGCATGCCCTGAGGCCAGCGTTCCCCCGTAGGGCAAACCGCTATCCTGAAGCGCATGGCACTCAAATATCTTAATGAGTGATGGCATTTTGTCAGGGGATTCACCACATTGCGATCATCTGTAGCAATTACGCTCAGTCTAAGCAGTTTTACACCCAGGTGCTGGGCTGCGCTGTGGTACAAGAGACCTATCGAGCCGAGCGCCAGTCCTACAAGCTTGATCTGCGCCTAGCCGATGGAATTCAGATTGAGCTATTTTCTTTTCCCCACCCACCGCCTCGTCCATCACAGCCAGAAGCCCGAGGCCTAAGGCATTTAGCTTTAGTTGTTGAGGATCTGGAGGCGGCTATTCAGCACCTTCACGCTTGTCAGGTGACGACAGAAGAGATTCGGCTAGATGAATTAACGGGCAAACGCTTTGTCTTTTTTCAAGACCCTGACCAACTGCCCATCGAGTTGTACGAGCGCTAGTTAAAACTCATCGGTTAGCCACTCGGAGGCGCGTTCTCCTAAGGGTAGGGGAATGCTGACAGCTTTGCCTAGCCGGGGGCGATCGCGGGTTTCAGCGATCTGCTGCTGCACGTATTCCACCTGTCCCCACTCGTATAGATAGAGCATGACCTGATTGAGGTGGGCCAAGTACTCCTCTTCACTGAGAGGAAACGATACCTGCTCTAGGTATCGCCACATCACCTGGAGAAATATTTTGCCCTGGGTACGCCGAAACTGAATGTCAAAGGAGTAACCCCATTTGTCTATTAACAGCGCTTGTAAATCTGCCCCTGTCACGCCCCTACCTCTGCTCTAGCTATCGTTGCCGTATATACATTTCTTTACGATACGCCCTAGTGGTCAACCTCCCTTGCGCCGAAGCTTCACTTGCCAAAAATGGGCGATTGATGGAAATAAACAGGATTTTTCAAATTTTGAAGCTCTTTTTGACTTCCAAGGGTGTCTTTCTCTCCCTTTCTCTCGTCTATACCCGCTTTTTCTGGGATTTTGGGATTATGACTATGCGATCGCTCCCATCCTTTTACTTTCGGCAGGGATTTTCTGAGAACAGCAAGGTGCAATAATACGATTGGTAAAGCTAAAGGCGTGGTCAGCGACATCGGGACTGCTCCACATTGGTGCCCCGTAAAGGGTTTGCCGGGCTAGCGTAACGGGTCATGCATCCGCTTGCTGATCCCCGCTCAGCTACCGCCGTTGATAGCTGTTATTCATTTGAAACAGGTATACCAGTCTGGATTATGACTCAAGTTTCTGGAACCTCCGATGTCCCTGATTTGGGGCGCCGCCAATTTATGAACCTGCTGCTGCTGGGGGCCGCCTCTGGGTCCGTCGGGGGCATGCTCTATCCCGTTATTAAATACTTCATTCCCCCCTCTAGTGGTGGCGGCGGTGGTGGGGTAACCGCCAAAAACGAGCTAGGCAACGACGTGATTGCTAGCCAGTTTGTAGCGAGCCACAACCCCGGCGATCGCGTCCTGGTGCAGGGCCTCAAGGGCGATCCCACCTACCTAGTGATTCAGGAAAGTGGTTCCCTAGAGAGCTACGGCATCAGCTCTATCTGCACCCACCTGGGCTGTGTAGTACCCTGGAACGCCAGCGAAAACAAGTTCATGTGTCCGTGCCACGGCTCTCAGTACGATGCCACAGGCAAGGTCGTACGAGGCCCAGCACCGCTGTCTTTGGCTTTGGCTCACGCCGACGTCACTGACGACGACAAAGTTACCCTCAGCAATTGGACTGAAACCGACTTTCGCACTGGTGACTCGCCCTGGTGGGCCTAGACGAGCCTGTGCTTTGGCCAACTGCAGCGCCATACCCCGTTGACATCACCCCAGTTGACATAACTTTTGAACGCATGAATAGACTCACTTCGTTAATCAACGGCCTGCGCCCCCTCGCCATTACCTGCGCCGCCGTTCTGACGGTGTTTGCAGGCTGGCTGGCGGCTCCTCAGACCGCCGAGGCGTATCCCTTCTGGGCCCAAGAAAACTACGCTGTCCCCCGCGAGGCCACCGGCCGGATTGTGTGCGCCAACTGCCACCTGGCGGCCAAGCCCACCAAGGTAGAAGTGCCCCAGGCCGTTCTGCCCGATTCCGTATTTAAGCTCAAGGTTGAAATTCCCTACGACCTCAGCACTCAGCAGGTATTGGGCGACGGTAGCCGCGGCGGCCTCAACGTCGGTGCTGTGGTGGTTCTCCCTGAGGGCTTCAAAATTGCTCCCGCCGATCGCATCTCTGAGGAGCTCAAGGAAGAAGTCGGCAATACCTACTTCCTGCCTTATAGCGACACCCAGGAAAACATTGTTCTGGTCGGCCCGCTACCCGGCGAACAGTACCAGGAAATTGTATTTCCCGTGCTGGCCCCCGACCCCGGTCAAGACAAGTCGGTTGCCTTTGGCAAGTATCAAATTCACGTCGGCGGCAACCGCGGTCGTGGCCAGGTCTACCCCACCGGTCAGGCCAGCAATAACACCGTTTATAACGCTACCTTGACCGGCACCGTCACAGACGTTGAGCCCCAGGCTGCTGGTGGCTACCAAGTCACTATTGAGGCAGACGCAGGCAACACCGTGACCGAGACCATTCCCGCTGGTCCTGAGCTACTCGTGGCTGAGGGTGACGTAGTGGAAGCCGGCAAGCCCCTGACCACCAACCCCAACGTGGGCGGCTTTGGCCAGATGGATGCCGAGATTGTGCTGCAAAGCCCCAACCGCATCAAAGGTCTAGTGGCCTTCTTGGCGGCGGTTATGCTCACCCAGATCATGCTGGTGCTGAAGAAGAAGCAGGTCGAGAAGGTTCAGGCTGCTGGCATGACCATGTAGGCCATTTACAGCCTGGTTGGCAAACTTCATCGAATTTCTCGACGATAGGGAAAAGGGACGTCAGTTGGCGTCCCTTTTTTACGGCCTGAATTTAGATGGGTAGCTGTCGTCAGGAGTCTGTTGGATGAGCTACAATTGTTAAGTATTTTTTCATATTCGAAACTTGTCTTGAGCTTCCTTACGTTTGGCGCTCTGGGGTAGTTTCGTCGCCCGCTTATTGTCGCCAAGGTTTTACACAGTTATGACGCTTCCCATTCGCAACGTTGCAATTATTGCCCACGTTGACCACGGCAAAACCACTCTGGTAGATGCCCTGCTAAGGCAGTCTGGCATTTTTCGTGAAGGGGAAGCCGTACCTGACTGCGTGATGGACTCCAACGACCTAGAGCGCGAGCGGGGCATTACCATTCTCTCCAAGAATACCGCCGTTCACTACGGTGAGACGTTGATCAACATCATCGACACCCCTGGCCACGCCGACTTTGGTGGCGAGGTGGAGCGGGTGCTGGGCATGGTTGACGGCTGCATTCTGATCGTGGATGCCAACGAAGGCCCCATGCCCCAGACTCGGTTTGTGCTGAAGAAAGCACTTGAGAAAGGACTGCGCCCCATTGTTGTAGTCAATAAGATTGACCGACCCCAGGCCGATCCCCACGGTTCGGTTGATAAGGTGCTGGATCTATTTATTGAGCTAGGGGCCGACGACGATCAGTGTGAGTTTCCCTACCTGTTTGCCTCAGGGATATCGGGCTACGCCAAGACCAAGATTGAAGACGAAGGCATCGACATGAAGCCGATGTTTGAGGCCATTCTCGACCATGTGCCGCCTCCGATTGGCGATCCTGAAAAGCCCCTGCAAATTCAGGTAACGACCCTCGACTACTCCGAGTACCTGGGCCGCATTGTGATTGGCAAAATCCACAATGGGGTGATCAACGCGGGTCAGCAAGCTGCCCTAGTCAAGGAAGACGGCAGCATGGTGAAGTCTAAAATCTCTAAGCTGCTAGGTTTTGATGGCCTACGGCGCATTGAGATCGAAACCGCCTCAGCGGGCCACATTGTGGCGGTAGCGGGCTTTGCCGATGCCAATATCGGCGAGACCATTACCTGCCCCACCAACCCCCAGGCACTGCCGCTGATCAAGGTAGACGAGCCGACCCTACAGATGACCTTTGTGGTCAACGACTCACCCTTTGCGGGTCAGGAGGGCACCTTTGTCACCTCCCGACAGCTGCGCGATCGCCTCATGCGTGAGCTTGAGACTAACGTGGCGCTGCGAGTCGAGCCAACCGACTCTCCCGATCGCTTTTCAGTATCGGGCCGGGGTGAGCTGCACTTGGGCATTTTGATTGAGACCATGCGCCGCGAGGGGTATGAGTTTCAGGTGACCCAGCCTCAGGTAATCTACCGCGAAGTCAACGGTCAGCCCTGCGAACCCTACGAACTCCTGGTGCTCGATGTGCCAGAAGAGGGTGTAGGCGGCTGCATGGAGCGCATTGGCCAGCGTCGGGGTGAGCTGCAAGATATGCGGGTGATGGGCGATGGCCGTGCCACGCTGGAGTTTGTGATTCCAGCGCGGGGCCTAATTGGCTTCCGCGGTGAGTTCATGCGTCTGACTCGCGGTGCAGGTATTATGAACCACAGCTTCTCAGACTATCGCCCTCTCTGTGGTGAGATCGAGGCGCGCCGCAACGGGGTGCTGATTGCCTTTGAAGAAGGGGTAGCCACCTTCTATGCTCTCAAGAATGCTGAGGACCGCGGGATATTCTTTATCACCCCTGGTACCAAGGTTTACAAGGGTATGATTGTCGGCGAACACAACCGCAACCAGGATCTCGACCTCAACATCTGCAAGAGCAAGCAGCTCACCAACCACCGAGCCGCTGGCGGCGACGAACTAGTACAGCTGCAAACCCCTGTAGATATGAGCCTGGAGCGTGCTCTTGAGTACATTGGCCCAGACGAACTGGTGGAAATCACGCCTGAGTCTATCCGGCTGCGCAAGCTGTCTAAGAAGCTGGCCAAGCGCTAAGTCGATGGTATGACAGCTCGCCATAGAGCTGCTCAAAAGCTAAGAGGTCTGGACGAATACCTCAGCCCAGCTGAAGTATTTGCTTAGCCTTACCAAAAGCGTCTACATCTCGCCTGCCCTTTTTAGCAGAGCGCTAGGATGTAGACGCTTTTGGTTTGTAAAAACGCTGGGCTGTCGAAGTGGCTGGGTACGCTGAAACGTAACGACAGCGGCACGCTATAGGGGAAACAGGTTTGAAACGGTTTACGCAGTGGCTAGAGCATCGCTGGGTCAACCCAGCCTATGTAGGTTGGATATTGCTGGGGCTGGCGCTGTTCTTTTTTGCGGCGGCCACTAATACCTTGGCGGGCTGGCTATATGTGATTAGTGGAGTGATGCTGGCGCTGCTGCTGATCGCGGCAGTGCTACCACCTCGGAACTTGCAAGGACTTGTGGTGACGCGATCGCCCATTGCCCCCGTCACCGCTGGGGCACCGTTGGATATTGAGCTGAGGGTTCGCAATACTCAGCGCCAGAGTAAAGGGCTGTTTCAAATTATCGACCCTGTGCCCTCGCGGCTGGGGGCCGTGGCGACACATGCCGTGGGCGCGCTGCCCCCAGGGCAAAGCCACACCTGGCGGTATGCAGTGCCAACCACGCGGCGAGGCGTCTACCGCTGGTCAACGATAGATCTGCGCACAGCGGCCCCCCTGGGTTTGTTCTGGTGTCGGCGCACAATGCCCGCTCCTGCCACAGCCGTGGTCTATCCCCAGGTGTTGCCCCTGAAGCGCTGCCCTCTACTGGATACTGTCGGCCAGCGCCAGGGTCAGCACTGGCGCTACAGCCCGCTAGCCAAGGCTGACACCCAGGGAGTAACGCGATCGCTGCGCCCCTACCGCTGGGGCGATCCAACCCGGCTGATCCACTGGCGCACCAGCGCTCGCTACGGCGAACTGCGGGTGCGCGAGCTAGAAAGCATCACCACCAGTCGAGAAGTTTTGATTGCCCTCAACACCACCGCACGCTGGAATGAGGAGAGCTTTGAGCAAGCGGTAGTAGCGGCAGCATCGCTCTATAACTACGCCTTAAAGCAGGGGTTTGCCGCAGCCCTGTGGGTTCCCCAAGTAAACACCCTGCGCGACTCAGCCCGAGTGATGCACGCTCTGGCTGAAGTGAACCCTGATCCAGGCCACGAGCTGCGAAGCGTAAAGTCTAGGGCATCCCAGAAGCGGGAGTCGACCTGGGACGAGGATTCAGGCCAAAATCGCGCTATTACTCTGCCTCAAGTAACAACAATTTGGCTCACCGCTGCTGGAGCCCAAACCGTTAGCCTCGCTGCTGGCAGTCGACAATTGATTTGGGGCAACGGCGATCGCAACGCTACTTCGGCAGATATGCTAAGCACGCTTCAAATGGATCCAAGTCTTCCTCTGGAACCGCAGCTACAGGCTAATTTAGCGGCTAGATAAATGTGGAGTGGCTGTGGCGGCATTGCGCAAAAAATTGGCAAAAAAAAGGAGAGCTCAAACGGCTCTCCCTACCATCAGGGTGCATCTAGTATCATGTTAGCCCAAAAATTGCATGGGGGGTAAGACCCCTTATTGAATTTTTTCAATATTTCTAGGGCATATCATTGATTGAGTTTTTGGCTAAGCAGCTGATTGCTCAACTTTGGATCTACTCTGCCGCCGCTACGCTTCATTAGCTGACCCACAAAGAAGCCTTGAAGCTTTTTCTTACCGCCGCGATAGGCCTCTAGCTCTTCGGGATGGGCTGCCAACACTTCGTCGATCATGGCCTCGATCTGCGCAGGGTCAGAAATCTGGCTGAGGCCTCGCGCTTCCACTAGGGCTTTAGGAGAGCCGCCCTGGGTCAGCAGCTCAGGTAGCAAGTCTTTGCCGATTTTGTTGCTGATAGTGCCCGCCGCGATCAGCTGCACTAGCTCGGCTAGGGCAACAGGGGTTAGGGGCAGCGCATCAATGGATACTCGCTCGGTGTTGAGATAGGCGGCAATGTCTTGGGTAATCCAGTTGGCGGTGAGTTTGGGGTCAGCACCAGCCGCCATCGCCGCTTCGAAGTATTCCGTGATGGCGCGCTCGTCGCTCAGCACGCGGGCATCGTAGGGAGAGAGGCCAAACTCAGACTCGTAGCGATCGCGCTTTTGAGCCGGTAACTCGGGCAGTTCCGCCAGCCAGCCCTCTTTTTGCTCTGCTGACACCACGATGGGCGGCAGGTCAGGTTCAGGGAAATAGCGGTAGTCACTAGAGCCTTCCTTAGAGCGCATGCTCTTGGTGCGCTGGCTGCTTTCGTCCCACAGGCGAGTTTCTTGAATGATTTTCTCGCCGGTTTGGTTAGCTTTGATTTGCCGATCGATTTCGTACTCGATCGCTTTTTGAATGGCGCTAAAGGAGTTCATATTTTTGATCTCCACCTTGGTGCCAAACTCCTCTTGGCCCACTGGCCGCACGGAGATATTGACATCACAACGCAGAGAACCCTCCTGCATGTTGCCGTCGCTAATGCCCAGGTAGCGCACAATGCGGCGTAGCTCTTGGGCGTATTCGGCAGCTTCTTGGCCGGTGCGAATATCGGGCTCGGAGACAATTTCGATCAGGGGAACGCCGGCTCGGTTGTAATCAACCAGGGAGTAGGTGGAGCCAGCTAGGCGATCGCTGCCTGCGTGCACCAGTTTGCCCGCATCCTCTTCCATGTGCAGGCGGGTGATGCCGATACGCTTGCGGGTGGCTTCTTTAGTCTTTTTGTCGATCAGCTCGATCTCAAGCCAGCCGTGCTCAGCAATGGGCAGGTCGTACTGAGAAATTTGGTAGTTCTTAGGCAGGTCGGGGTAGAAATACTGCTTGCGATCGAACTTAGAGTAGGGTGCGATCTGGCAATTTAGGGCTAACCCAGCCTTGACGGCATACTCCAGCACACGTTGATTGAGCACCGGCAGCACCCCCGGCATGCCCACCACGATAGGGTCGATGTAGGTGTTAGGGTCGGCCCCAAAGGCTGTAGAGGCTGGGGAAAAGATTTTGGTTTCGGTACACAACTGACAGTGGGTTTCGAGGCCAATGATGGCTTCGTACTGAGTTTTAGCGGGCTGAGTTTTGGCGGGGGCCGCAGTGGTCATAAACCGCTCCAACGGGGAATTGCATTCTTAGAGTAACTATTGTAGCCCTGACGGGGTAGGTGGAGGGGTGGGGGAGTAGGGGGTAAGGGAGTGGAAGGGTGAGGGGTGGGGAGTGGTCATAGCAGATAACCTAGGATCATACCGATGAGAAGGACGAAGCCGAGTTGGACGTTCTGCCGAAAAATCTGCCCGTAGAGGTTGAGCGGTGGCTTGTAGCGGCTGAGCAGGTAAGACTGGCGCGACCACACGATTAGCGCAGCGGCCAGCCCCAGCCAGTAGGGAAACGCGAGGAACAGCAGCAGGCCTAGCCAAATTAAAAGCAGCCATGCGCCGAAGAAGCAGAAGCCAATGAACTGGGGGGTGTAGTCGCCAAAGAATAGGGCAGCGGAGTTGACACCCAAGCGGCGATCGTCGTCGCGATCGGGGATGGCGTAGACGGTATCGAAGCTTAGAGTCCATAGCACCACGGCCAGCCAGAGAATCCACACCGGTAGATCTAAGTTATTAGTGACCGCTGCCCAGGGAATCAGCACCGCAAACCCCCAGGCGAGAGACAGCACCAGCTGCGGCACCGGAAACACGCGCTTTGCCAGGGGATAGAGCAAGATAAACGGCACGGCCAGCACGCACAGCCAAAAGCTGAGGGCATTGAGGTAGAGAGACAGGCCGTAGGCGCAGAGGAGGGACACCAACAGGACTCCGATCCCCACTTGCACGGACAAGTCGCGGGCGGCAAGAGGGCGGGTGCGGGTGCGCGCGACATGGGGATCAATGTTGCGATCCCATAGGTCGTTGACGACGCAGCCAGCGGCACTAGTAGCCAAGGTGCCTAGAATAATGACGCCAACCAAAGGTAGGGGAGGGCTACCTTCGGCAGCCAGCACCACCGACCACAGAGCCGGAATCATCAAAATCAATCGCCCGGTAGGCTTATCCCAACGCAGCAGACGAATGATGGCATCTAGGGTAGAGGGTTCGGGACGGGTAGAAGGACTCGCCATAGTCGCCAACGATGAGTGCATAGGTACATCTTCAGCATAGCGGCCCTTGAGCTTGGCCCAAAGCGTTGGCAGCAGGGCACAGCAGGGTTAAGGCGATCGCTCTACGCTATAGATTTGCATGCCCTTAGCAGTTAGAAAGTCTAAATTGACAGGCTCTGTTGAGGTCGCGCTATTGCGCAGCAGTGAAGTGAAGCCACCTGCCCCTAGCCTAGATTGGGGCCACAGGCGATAGCAGGGAAAGGCGGACAGAGGTGAGGCATTGTCGGCCAAAACGGGGACGTCTACTGCCTCAAACTGGGGAAACTTTTTGAGCAGCCACTCCACGACCTGCTCGTTCTCTTCGGGAGAGAAGGTGCAGGTCATGTAGGCTAGATAGCCGCCGCCTGCCACCGTTTGCGCGGCACTGGCCAAAATTCGCTTTTGGCGACTGGCGTTTTTCTTGATGTTGACGGGGTGAAAACAGCCTAGGGCCTGATCGCCTTTGGCCAGGAGTGACTGGCCGCTGCATGGAGCATCGACCACCACTACTGAGGCGGTGTGGGAGAGTTGTTCGGCAAAGGTTTGAGGATCGAGGTTAAACACCAGCGAGTCTGTCAACCCGCAGCGTTTGAGGTTAGAAATCAAGATTCTGACCCGCTTGCGAACGACCTCGTTGCACCAAAGATGATCGGGCATCAGGGCTTTCCAGGCCAGCAGACTTTTGCCCCCTGGGGCGGCGCAGAGATCGAGCACTGACTCTGTTGGGGTTGCGATCGCGCTAAACACCGCCGCCGAGAATACCGAAGCCATATCCAGGCAGTAGTAGGCGCCAGCTTGGTGAAGAGGGTGTTGACCAGGGCGCTGATCACCGCTGAGGCGATCGACCCAGGCGGGCTGCCAGGGTAGGGGTGGTGCGATCGCAAAGGGCACCACCTCTGGCCGAGGCTGCATCCACACAATGGCGGTGGGAAACGGCTGAGGGTTGACCAGAGCCTCTACAAAGGCATCGCGATCGCGCTCCTCAGCAAATAGCCGACGGCTCAGTTTTAGCAGCAGGTTAGACGGTTCGCCCATAGGGCAGGATTATGCCACAGCCTGCGGGTCAACCCTAGATATATGGGCAATGAACCGGGAATATTGCTCCTCAAGCTTTGACCTTAAGTTAATTAATCGTTAACTCAATTCGTATTTAAAGAACGATGGAGTTTTAAGAGGATAATATTCAACCCAACTAAATAGTAGTTATGGTCACATTAGCAACTAAGTTTTCAAACATAGATCTAGTGAGCTCACTATCTTCTCCGTTAGTCAACAGGGATATTACCCCTGTTTGAACTGATCCCTAGCAAGTTTACGTTCGTTAAAGTTTTAAGAAACGTTCATTCACATAATTGTGACTGTGCTCAACACAAACATGAAGACAATATAAAGGGCGTTTAGCAATTGCAGAAGCTATATCCTTGTAAGCGTCAGAGGTTTGGGCCTTACGGTAGATGATCCCCATTTTTTCAAGAGTGAAAATGTAGAGGTTAAACACAGCTTTTAGGAAGCCACTATGAAATCAGCGCAGTGCCAGGTGTCATCTTGTAGCCGCTGCCGTTTTTATTCTCCGGAGGGACGGCGGGGAGGACAGTGCAGTCAGCTCGGCGTACCTGTAGAAAGCCGGTGGTCACCGTGTTCCTTAGCTGTACCCGTGTTTACATCGCCGCTGGTGACGATGAAACCCCTGGACTTTTTGCCTCAACCCTTAGATTTAGGCTTTGCCGAAGTTTCCCGAGAGGCGGCGCGACTAGAGGCATCATTAGAGGCCCCTGCTGTGGAGAGGTATTCAGAAGACGCTCTTCGACCTGCCCCTGCCCGAGTTCGGCGCTAGATCGACTGTAGTTAGCTCCCAAAATTTCTGAGAAATTATCCCACCCTTTTGCACGGACAACTGAAGTACCTAGGCAGCTATGTCTCATAGGGCGCTAAAGCTCTCACTTTTCGGTGGGTAGGTGAGGGGCAAAGGCTGGGGTAGCATCTGAGGCCGCAAGAAACGGGTGGTCTGGACTGGGGGCGATCGGTAGATTGGGAATTGTAGTTGACCTATGGCTGCGAAACCCATGAATCCTGTGGTGAAATCTGCAACCTACGACGATGAAACCTACAGGCAGATAGCTGATGCGATCGCATTTCTGCGCCAGCACTATCTCGACCAGCCCGATCTGGCCGCCGTAGCCCGCCATGTGCACCTCAGCGAATACCACTTTCAGCGCCTGTTTACTCGATGGGCGGGCATTAGCCCGAAGCGGTTTTTGCAAAACCTGACGGTGGACTATGCCAAGGCCAAGATTGCCGAAACCAAAAGCCTGTTGGATCTGACTGGGGATGTGGGTCTGTCAAGTCCAAGCCGTTTGCACGATCTGTTTGTCAGCCTAGAGGCCGTGTCGCCGGGTGAGTTTAAGTCCGGAGGGGCGGGCCTGGAGATTCGTTACGGCATTCACGCTACTCCGTTTGGGCTGTGTTTGCTGGCCAAGACCGCACGGGGCATCTGCAATCTGCACTTTTTAGAGACACCAGATCAGGCGACGGCGGAGCATCTATTGCAGGCGGAGTGGCCTAAGGCAACCTTGGTAGACGACCAGCCTGGAACGGCGGAAGAGTGTCATCGTATCTTCACCCCAGACCCCAATCACCCCTTGGCGCTGGCAGTCAAAGGCACCAACTTTCAGATTCAGGTGTGGCGGGCGCTTTTGCAGATTCCTCCGGGTGGGCTAACGACATACCAGGGCTTAGCAGAGGCGATCGGCCGGCCTACAGCGGCGCGAGCAGTGGGCAATGCCATTGGACAGAACCCGGTAGGGTATCTCATTCCCTGTCACCGGGTAATTCGAGCCTCGGGTGAGTGGGGTGGCTACCGCTGGGGGCCAGCGCGCAAGACGCTGCTGTTAGGCTGGGAAGCGGGACAGACCCAAGCCCTCCCCCAGGAGGTGTAATGCGAAAAATCGATATTGCCGAGCTTTTGCTGCTGGCGGCACTGTGGGGCGGCTCGTTTCTGTTTATGCGGGTGGCGGCTCCGGTACTGGGTCCCCTATGGCTAATTGAGATTCGCGTGGTGCTAGCTGGTTGTGCTCTGCTGCCGATGGTCGCACACCTCAATCTGTGGTCAGAACTGCGCCAACACTGGCGAGCCCTTCTAGTGGTAGGCAGTATTAATTCTGCGATCCCCTTTGTGCTGCTGGCCTTTGCTTCCCTGTCGCTACCGGCTGGGTTGACCTCTATTTTGAATAGCACAGCGCCGTTGTTTGGCACGGTTGTGGCCGCGGTCTGGCTCCAAGAAACCCTTACCCTCACCCGGTGGATTGGCTTTGGGCTGGGCTTTGTGGGTGTCGTGATTTTGGTAGGTTGGCAACCGATTATGGCGACACCAGGGTTTGGATGGGCGGTGGCGGCAGGGCTAGTTGCTGCTTTTATGTATGCGATCGCAGCTCCCTACATTCGGCAAAATTTGGCTGGAGTCTCGCCCTGGACCATCACCGCTGGTAGTCTATGGGGGGCTGCCCTGACTTTGCTACCGGCCCTACCCTTCACCGTGCCGCACCAAATGCCTACGCCCACCGTTGTCGCTGCAGTGGTGGCTCTGGCGCTGCTCTCTACAGCCTGCGCCTACCTACTCTACTTTCGGCTGATTCAAAACGTCGGCCCGACCAAGGCACTGACGGTAGGGTATCTAATTCCCATGTTTGCCGTGCTTTGGGGTGCTGTGCTGCTGGCAGAGCCCGTCACCTGGTCGATGGCAGTAGGAGGCAGCTTGATTTTGCTGGGCACCGCGATCGCCAACGACCTATTCAACCCCAGACAAAAAAGAGCCCAGACTCCTTCAAGAGAAGTCTAGGCTTGGGGTTCTAGGCTAAGTTTTCCAACATGGTGGCCTACTCCGCCGAGCCAGATTCTCCTGCATCGGGGACAGTGGCTACGGGCTCAACGATACCTGCGGCCTCGGCTTCGGCAGCTTTTTTGCGGTCTTCGCGCTTTTTGCGATCGGCGGCCAGCATGTCTTTCATTACTTCCTGGGCCTGGGCAAATTTCTCCATGTTGCTGCGGTAGAGTTCGACATCTTTTAGCAGCTTATCGTTGGAGATATTGAGCTTGCCCGCCAGGTCTTTGAATAGGGCCTCGACAACTGCTTTATCTTTGAGGTCTTCGGCAGGGGTCACAGCTTCTACCAGAGTGTAGAGCCCGATGCCAAAGGGGCGGCTGTACTTGAATTTTTCTCGGTTGGCGACCGAGGCCAGCGTGCCGCGCAGGCCATCGCCGCCGTCGCCGAGATGCTCAAACTGCCCCTTCAGATCGTCTAAGGACATGCCGTTGACGGAAGACCTTACGGCCTCAGCATCACCGCGATAGTGCTCGGGGGTGCTGTTGATGGAACGGCACAGGGCGTTGAAAATGGTAGTTTTGTCGCTCTCGGGCTCGTAACCGACCATGAAGCGATCGAAGGTGGTAACAATGCCCAGGGCGTAGATGGGGTCGTAGGCAAAGTCGACATTGACGGAGAGCAGGTGCATCTCTACCATCAGCTCGTCTACCACGCGCCGGTAGATGGAGTTGATGGGGCGAGTGTGGTGGGTGTAAAAGTCGCGCTTGGCGTCAGATACCGTGCGTACGGGTGCGTTGTTCACAGCCTAGGGTTCAAAATATTACAGTTCTTATATTCTATTGTCTCGCGGGACTGTGCCTTTGCCAACCTACCCAGTCAAAGCTGGGGATCAACGGCCTTTGAGCTTTTTGCGAACTTTGGCGGTAGTGCGTTGCAGCCAAAGGCGGGCCAAGCGAGGTTTGGTGAGGTCGGGAATATTCCCAGGATGCTTGGCCCGATAGTCGAAGAAGTGGTTGATTTCAGCCAGAATGACCTCTAGCCGGGGCAGCAGAGCTGGGGCACGGTAGGGTTCTAAATCTGTGGTGGACATCGCTAGGGGAGTAGGCGTTTGCAGGGCGGTGAGGATGCGATCGCAGTCATACCCCGTCGAATGCACCCCAATCTTGTAGCAGTTAAACCCCGGATCTAAGTAATCGGCCAGCGCTCCGTTGACGCTAGTGAACACCTGACAACCACAGGCCATCGCCTCCATGGGGGGCAGGCCAAACCCCTCGCTCACCCGGCTCAGCGCCCAGTATTCTGCCGAGTCGTAGAGAAAGATTTTGCTGCGGTTAAACAGAATCGAGAGATCGTCGACAAACCCAGTCAGCGTCACCAGATTGCAGCGAGACTCCAAGGCTGGAACCAGCTGGTTGAGCAGATAATCTGACGACTTGCGCACCTGCACCAACACGTCAATATCCCTAAACTGCTGTTGGTTGGTGAACTCGGGCGAGATGTGGTTGGGCAGGTAGAAAACTAGCCCGTTGGGCCGCTTTTGCCCCCAGTAGCCCATGGAATTGCGGCTGACGGTAATGATGGGAATGTCCCTTGGGAGGGTGAACCCGTAGCCACTGCTGTGGGCGTGGTAGACCACCGGGTAGCCTCGCAGCCGCTTCACCAAGCGAGGAATATGAAAGCCCCAGCTAATTACAAAAATACTGTTGCCGGGGCTGGGCCGCTGGAGCAGGTCATCCAAAAACAGCGTGTCATCCTCGCGCTGGTCGTAGGTGACCACCTCGGCGGAGCAGACCTGCTGGGCTAGCTTGAGGGTCTTGAGCTCAGCAAACAGCCCGCCGCAGTGGAAGCGCTTGCCGGTGCCGGGGACCAGAAAGTATAGGTGACGCATGGATGTTTTGCGAATTGACTAGCCATTCTACAAGTGGACTAGTCACTTTAATCGGGTTTCAGCCAACTCAGCCGCGTTTAAGATGGAGACATTTTTTAGCTGTTGCCTCAGCTCTAATCGCCCTCAATCATCAAACGTCCCAGAGTTTAGGGACAGGTAGGTGATGAAAAAACTGGCCCATTGGCTGGGGCAGTTTTGCCCTAGGAAAGAGTTTGCCATCGGCTCGCACCACCTACAGTGAAAGCCACACTGGAGGGTGGAAACATGTCGATTAACCATTTGGGATTGCTGGGCTTGGTCGCGATCGCCCTGCTAACGATCGTTCTCTGGCTAGGTCGCCGGTGGCGCGAACAGCAGTATGACCTGCGCGGCAAGACCATTTTGATCACTGGGGGCTCCCGGGGGCTGGGTCTGGTCATGGCCCGCCAGCTGGTAGCGGCCGGGGCTCGACTGGCGATTTGTGCGCGGGATGAGGCCGAATTGGAGCGGGCAAAAACCGAACTGGTGCAGCAAGGCGGGGAGATTTTGGCCCTGATCTGTGATGTCACCCACCAGACCCAGGTCGAGCAGATGGTGCAGCAGGTCAGCGAGCAATTTGGGGCGATCGACATTCTGATCAACAACGCTGGCACTGACATCGTGGGGCCGTTAGAGAACCTGACCATGCAGGACTACGACGACCTGATGCAGCTCCATTTCTGGGCACCGCTCTATGCTACCCAAGCGGTGCTGCCGGGGATGCGCGATCGCAAAGCTGGTCGCATCGTCAATATTTCGTCTGTGGGGGGCAAAGTGGCGTCGCCGCACATGGTGGCCTACTGCGCCAGCAAGTTTGCCCTGACGGGGTTGTCGGCCGGATTGCACATTGAACTGGCCCAGGCCGGCATTGTCGTCACCACGGTCTGTCCCGGTTTGATCTATACGGGCGTTAACGATCACGCCCTGTTTAAAGGACAGCGCAGCAAAGAATATACCTGGTTCAGCATTAGCGAGTCGCTGCCGATCATCTCTGCCAGCCCAGAGAAGGTAGCTCGAACCGCCATTGCCGGCATGCGTCGGGGGGCGGCCGAGGTGGTAGTGCCGCTGCCAATTCTGCTCATGGCCCGGTTCTACGGCCTGTTTCCGGGGCTCATGACTAGTTTGCTGAGCTGGGGAAGCAGGCTGCTGCCGGGACCCGTTGCAGGTGGTGAAAAGCGGGCCTTTGGCCGAGACAGCCACTCGCTTTGGGCACCATCCTGGTTGACCTATCTGAGCGATCGCGCCGCGCGGCGCAACAATGAACTGCCCGTCCAGGAGCCGAAGTCGGCCTCCGAGGCCGAACCAGTGGGTAGCAGGGAGCAATAGCCCAATGGCCAAGCCGTGACGCTAAACAGCTTTGATGCGGCTAAATTCGCCCACTTCCCGCAGGGCGTCTAAAAAGGCATAGAGCGCGGGGGTGTGCAGGGCGTCCTTCAAAATGGTGGCCCCAATCGGCCGAGAAATTGGGAAGGGCATAGAGACAATCTGCACATCAGGGGGCACCGGCTCGGCGGCGAGGCGCGGCAAAATGGCGATGCCCAAGCCCTGCTGCACCATGGCCACCATCGACGAGTCGTGGCGAATGCAGTAGGCAATTTCTAGAGGATGCTCTTGGGCACCCAGCACGGTGCGAATGCGCAGGCCACAGCTGCTGTGGCTAGAGCCAATAATCGGCATTTGGCGCATGTCATCGACGGTAAGCTTTCCGGTTTTGGGGCAATAGCCGGGGGGCAGCAGGGCCACGTAGTCGTCGTCAAAGATGTGCAGGGTTTCAACATCGTCGTCAACGATGGTTTCAGCAACGCAGATATCAACTTCGCCCTTAAACAGCGCCTGCTTCAGTTGGTGCACTTCATCCATTTCGTGGACGCTGATGGCGATGGTGGGGTAGCGGCGGTGCAGCCGAGCGATCGCCCCGGGCAGCACATGGGTCGCAACGCTGCGAAAAGAGGCAATGCGCAAATTGCCCCCCTGTACGCCCCGGGCCTGGTTGGCCTCGCTGCCAATGGTGTCGAGCAGGCTCAGCACATCGCGGGCGTGGGCGGTGATGCGATCGCCCACGCTCGTCAGTCGTGCCCCATGGCGGCCCCGCTTCAGAAGGGTAACGCCCAGCTCGTCTTCTAGGGTGGCAATGGCGTGGCTGATGGTGGACTGGGTGACATCGAGCTTGAGGGCCGCTTCGCTGAAGTTGCCGCACTCGGCGATCGTCACCAGTGCCCGCAGTTGTGACAGCTTGATTTTGTTGAGGTTCATGGCGGCTCCAAGCCCCTAAACGCCTATTCCAAGGCTAAGGGCAGAGGCTTGAGCTGGCCTATCGATTTTTTGCATAGCACCCATTCACGTCATGCTTTGTTACAAACTGATGCCCCGAATACATTGGATACATCAGCAGCGGTAGCGCTTGGGGCGAGATGCCTCTACTCCTAGGAGTGGAACCCTAACCGTTAACCTCAGCCTTTGCATTCTGACCCTTTGCATTTGTGCTCAGCCCCTCTAGGGCTGACAGAGGCTTTTGGTTAGACGTGCAACTGCCCGCTGTAATTCCTTTAGTCAGAAAATGCCATGAACACCACTACTCGTAACTCTAATTCCGAGCTCAACCGGCAGCGGCAGCGCCTTGAAACCCTAGTACAGCCAGCCCAACGGACCCTAGGTGTAGGCCAGGCTCTCAGTACTCTGGGCGATCGCCTGCTCAACTTCTTCACCGGCACCCAAGAGCTGCGCATTTGGCAGAGCACCCGCAACGGTCATCAAGTCTGGTTTGCTCACGATCCAGTCACCAATCGCACTCGCTCGTTTTATTCTGAGCAGGATGTGCGGTACTGGCTCGACAATCGCTACTACGAATAGTCGGCGCTATTGCCATCGAGAACCATGATGGAATACCCCGACGCAGAAGGTGAGGCGCACTGTAGCCCTCCAACCTCCAGGGCAGCAAATCCGAGCTTAGGCCGGCTTGCTGCCCTGTTTGGTATAGGCTCACCAACCGCCTTCCCCGTTGTCTCGGTTGCGTAAATATTGACTGAATTGACTGACGCTCAGCGGGCGGGCAAAGAAGAACCCCTGACCAAATTTGCAGCCCAATTGAGTGAGCGACTCCAGCTGGGGGAACTGCTCAATCCCTTCAGCAATGACTTGAATATTCAGGTGGGCCGCGAGGTGAATGATGGTTTCGACGATGCCGTACTGCTGTGAGCTGTGATGAATGTTGGCGATGAAGCTGCGATCGATTTTGAGAATATCTACCGGCAACTGTTGCAGGTAGCCAAGGGAAGAGTAGCCAGTGCCAAAGTCGTCAATACTGAGGCGAATGCCGCGATCGCGCAGGGTTTTAATGATCGGTACCACTTGCTCAGGATTTTGAATCACGACGGTCTCGGTGATCTCGAGTTTAAGGTTATCCGCGGGCAGGCCGCTGTCGGCGAGGACGCTGTCAACCTGGGCCAAAAAATCGGGCTGAGCAAACTGAAGCGCTGACAGATTGACGCTAACGACAGCATCGGCGTTGATCAGGCTACGCCGTCGCCAGCGCTGCATTTGGGTACAGGCTTCTCGAAGCACCCAGGCCCCGATCGCCGCCATCATGCCCGTGTTTTCGGCAATAGCAATGAAGTCGTCGGGGAACAGCAGCCCCCGGTCGGGGTGCAGCCAGCGCAGCAGGGCTTCGCACCCCATCAGCTGCTGGGTATCGAGGTTCAGGATCGGCTGGTAGTGGAGCTGAAATTCTTGCCGCTCTAGGGCCAGCCTGAGGGCAGTCTCAATCTGGAGCGAGCGACGCACGTCGAGGTGCATGCCCGGCTCAAATAGGGCATAGCCCTGGTTGTTGATTTTGGCCTGGTACATAGCAGTGTCGGCATCGCGCAGCAGCTCGTCGGGGTGCTGGTAGTCGGGGCCGCCTATGACAATGCCAATGCTGGTGTTAGTGAATAGCTGGTGCTCTTGGATGTGCAGCGCTTCGGTAAACCGCTGGCGAATGCGCTGGGCCACGGCGATCGCATCCCCCGCCTGGTCAAGGGTCGTCAGCAGAATAGTGAACTCGTCGCCGCCAAACCGGGCTACTACGTCGGTGGGGCGCACGCACTCCTGCACAATGGTGGCCACCCGCTTCAGCAGTTCATCCCCCACCCAGTGGCCAAAGGAGTCGTTGATCAACTTGAAGCGATCGCAGTCAAGAAACAGCACCGCGTACAGCCCCGGCTCGGGTAGGCCAAATTGCTCGCCCAGGTGGCTCAAAAACTGACGACGGTTGGGTAGCCCGGTGAGCGGGTCGTGCAGCGCCTCGTAAGCCAGCTGATGCTGGGCCAGCTGGCGCTCGGCAATCTGCTCGTGGAGCGATCGATTGAGCTGCTCTAGCTGCCGCGTACGCACTTCCACCTGGCTTTCTAGGCTATCGTTGAGCCGCCGCAGCTCGGTTTCCATCTGCTGGCGGTAGGTGATGTCCTCAAACAGTACAATGGCTCCCTGTGGCCAATCGGCGGGGGGGCTGGCACCGACAGCCAGCGATTCTAGCCGCAGCTCGTACCAGCGATCGCCCCGCTGGCGCAGCTGATGCGTTACCGCTTGACCGCGACAGACCCGCTCCCACAGCTGCTCCCAAGCGTCGCCCTCAAACCAGTCGGGCGGCAGGGCCAAGCCCAAGCGATCGCCCGCCGCTAAATCCAACCATTCGGTGGCTAAGGGGTTGGCAAACCACACGGTGCCATCCGCCGCCGCCGCCACTAACCCTAGGGGCAGGCTGCGGGCAATGGCCGCCTGAATTGCCTGCGATCGCCCCAGCTGCTGAGTCAACTCGACTAGCTGGGTTAAATCCGAGGCGCGATCGCCCTGGGGCACTAAGCCAGTCTGATCGAGAGCAGCGGCGGAAGTTGGGGGCTTGGGCAGCAGCACCTCGGGTGAGTGACGATGCTGTAATGCCGTTGTCATCTGCCGCAGCCAGCGGGTCTGTCGCAGCCAGTGCTGACCCAGGGTCAGGCCGCCAACGGTACTTAGCAGCAGCCCCGGACCCACCACCGGCAACCACAGGTTAGCGCCCATGAGCACTAGGGCAGTTCCCCACCAGCCTGCGACCAGGCCGCCGACCAGCGCCCCCTGCTGCCAAAACGTTCCCTGTCGCCGCTGTAGCTTCAAGCTCAGGGCTAGGGCCAGGGCGATCGCCCCGGCCCAGCCACCAGCCACCGGTCTTAACCAGCGCTGGAGCAGCAGGTTATCGATCAGGGCTCCGTGCAGATAGATGCCACTAGCAGGCGGATCAACATTGAAGGGGGTCGCCCAATCGTCGAGCCCCAGGGCCGTGGCCCCAATTAGCACAACCTTGCCCTCAAACGTTTGGAAGGGCACCCGACCCTCCAGCACATCCACAAAAGAGTAGGTGGGCAGCGCCTTGGTCGGACCGGGCCAGTCAACCCAGAGCGGGCGATCTAGAGGGGGTAGGGAGACGGCCTGCTGGGTAAGGCTGAGGGCTTCTGCGGTGGCAATAGCTAGGGCGGGCCGGTGGCCCACCATCGGCTCAACGCTGTGGATGTAGCCACCCTGGTGGCGCTGCAAAATATGGCCAGTGGCCAAAGCCGCCTCAGTTAGCGTCGGGTTTAGCCCTAGGGGACGCCCGTCGCGATCCCAGGCGGAGGCTAGGATGACAGCAGAATGAGTGGCGATCGCCTCGGCAAACACCGCATCATCGGGGCTGGGGTCGCTAAACAGCAGGTCGAACACCACCACCTGGGGGCGGCCTCTTTGCAAACCTTGCATCAGCTCAGCGTAGCGGCGACGCGGCCAGGGGAACGCTCCCAACGCGTCTAAACTGGGTTCGTCAATGGCAATCAGCACCACCTGGTCAGCCCAGGGTCGCTCACCCCACAGTCGGAAGCGTAGCCCATACTCGGCCTGCACCAGGGGCGTGAGCAGGCCCAGCTCGCTCAAACTCACAACCAACAGGCTGGCAGCAGTCAACGTCAGCAGCGATTCTAACCCTCGCCGAAACCGGCTAGAGAAGATAGATCTCATGGACTTCCTGGCGGCCAAGGGGAGTAATCACTACAACCTCAACTCGCAGTCGGGCTGTTGCCACCCGGGTCAGGCGAAATTCACCTTGGCGATCGACAAGTTGGGGGGCACCATCGACAAATACGGTGTTGACGGGGTCGACTCGACCCGTGAGCGTGACAACGCGAGTGTTCCCCTGAAACGATACGGTGCGCTCGTACTCTAGACCCGAATCATCCCGCAGGGGTACTGGCTGGGTGGGAGGTTCGCCGGGCAAGATTAAGTTTTGGTAGCCCCCAGGCACCGGCACCGACGCCCCAACGGCGCTGGTTTCTACCGCTCCGGAGAGGGTGGCGATGCCAGTCTTGCCGTCGTCCTGCACGCTGACGCCAAACTCCGTCCCCCGTACGCCGCTAATGCCGGCGGGGGTTTCGATCTCAAACTCAGAGCCTTGGTTGGTAAAGCGACGCAGCTGAGTACGCACCTGCCCCCGCGACACATTAAGGTGGGTAATGCGCCCACCATCGGCGGCCGTCTCGAGGGTGCGAATGCGCAGCTCGGTACGCTCTGAAACCTGCAAAGAGCCGAGGTCAGTATCTACGTCTAAAACCGCGGTCGATCGCGACCCCGTCCGCAACCCGTCACCGACCTGACCGAGGCGATCGCCCGCCCGAGCAGGGCTAGTGCTGTTGGAACGCAGCAGCGTCACCTCTCCCTGTAGCTGTCTCAGCGACATCCCTCTCTCCACTCGAACAGGTATAGCTTGAGTAGCAAAGGATACAGATACAACCGCAATAATACTGATTCCAACTAGGGCCAGCTTTCGCCACCACGAGGAACGCGTCTTTGAAGCGGAGGCAATTGGCCGTAGTAGATGATTGATCATGTGTACTTTTTACCATGATCTCTCTTTACATACGTTAGCCGACGTAGTAATTCTTGAGGCTCTCTACCCGCTTACGCCGATATCAGCTTTGGTTCTAGGCTGCTAAAAGACTTAACCTTTACAGTTTCACTACCGCTTATCGGCCTATCAACTAGCTATACAGGTCGTCAAAAAGCTGTGTAGCAATTGTTGCACCTCTTTCTTCTTCGCAAGGCTCAACCGACGCAAGTTAAATTGGGCTGCTTTGCTGAAGTAATGACCTTGTTTGGGCCGAAGTCACTACCTGGTCATACCAGGCGTTGGCTAGCTTCTCGGTGAACTGGGCCGACTGAACCCAATGCAGCACCAGCTGCTCCCGCAATTGCTCAAACAGGTTGGGATAGTTAGCCTCAATCCATTCAGTATTTGAGGCTATCCAGTCCATCACTATTTGCGGGGTGACTTCGGGGTGAAACTGTAGGCCATAGATATTGCTGCCGATGCGAAAAGCCTGATTTTTGCAGGCACTGTTAGTGAGCAGCAGTTTCGCCCCGACTGGCAGATCAAAGGTATCAAAGTGCCACTGCATCATCGGCATCCCCGGTGGGTAATCTTGCAGCCAGGGTTCCTCAGGGGCAGCGGTTGGGAATAGGGGCGTAAAGCCAAGTTCTGGAACCTCGTTTTGATAAACTCGGCTGCCAAAGGCACGGGCAATGAGCTGAGCCCCTAGGCAAATGCCCAACACTGGCTTGCCCTGACTATGA
Organism: Leptolyngbya subtilissima AS-A7; assembly: GCF_039962255.1. Classification (NCBI taxonomy): domain Bacteria; kingdom Bacillati; phylum Cyanobacteriota; class Cyanophyceae; order Leptolyngbyales; family Leptolyngbyaceae; genus Leptolyngbya; species Leptolyngbya subtilissima. The sequence goes on from NZ_JAMPKY010000006.1 coordinate 353,479, forward strand.
AATTCGCGAATTAGCTCTGCAACTCGCGCTAGGTGAGGAAAGTTGTCGTCTTCGCAGGCGTTCATTTGGCCGCCGAGCACAATTAGAGCGTCGTAATAGCCATAGGGCGGAGTCGGTCTCTGGGGTACTAACCAGGTGTGCAGCCAGGCTCCTTTGACCTCTAAATATCGGCCTAAAATGCCCACAGGGTCGGCTTCGACATGTTGAACGACCAAAATATCCATAGATGAACCCGGCCTTTGATAGACGCTTGGGGTGAAATCTTGTGCAGCAAGAGTAGCTAAGCTTAACTCAAATGCCCCCGGGGGGCATACCATCAAGCTTGTCATATCAAGTTATCCCAGAATTCTTCGAGGTTGGCAAACAACTCGCTGGCGTTTGTGACTTTGTTCTAGGTAGTAGTTTTTGGGGAAAGCAAAGGTGCCCTACGATCGCCAACCGCCGAGTCAGAGTTACTGCTCAGCGGTTGGCGAGAAACTATTTCAGGTAGCCTGCCCCTAGGGGGTTACAGCATGCCGGTGGTGCCATCGGTCCGGTGGGTGTCGTTAACACTGCGGCGATCGTCAACCTGCTGATCTGAGTCACGGCTGACGGTAGACTCTAGCCGGTGCCAGGCATCTTGGCTAGCGTGCTTGGCCTTCTCCCAGCCAAGGCGGCCGTTGTGGCTTTCATAGTCTTTCCGCAGATGGGGTTCAGCCTGGGTAAAGGTCATACCTTGACCAGAGTAGGTGTTGTAGCCCTCATAGCCAGTGCGATAGGCAGGGCTATAGTCGTCGTAGCTGTGGTCAGCCTCCACATATGGCCGATTTTTGTAATTGGTGCGCCAGTAGTCGTCCTCCACGGTGGGATCAACTTTTTCTGCAACGCCTTTACCCGCTAACCCACCAGCTACAGCGCCAACGGCTGCACCAACTACGGCTCCCACAGGGCCACCCACCGCACCACCGACCGCAGTGGCGATCGCGCCTACTCCGGCCGCGCCTACTCCAGTGCCAACGGGGTGTGCTCCAGGCTGCCCAGTGATGGGATCGGGGTTAGTGTCAGGATTGCGATCCAGGTTCTTATCGCTTGCCATGGTGTTAACTTCCGTACTAACAACAATGCCTTGCATGGGCCATCGTTAAATAGCCTCACGCTCTGCATTTAGAACTGTTCACAGATTAGAAATTTCTCAGCTGAAATGCGCCGGCAGGATGGCAGAGATTTGTCTATGCAACTGGGGAGAGTTAGCGCCGTTCTGCCAGCCCACACCGGTGCTGTTCTCGGCTGAAGCTGCCCGCGTGAAAAGAACACCACCGACCTCAACCCGTATCTACAATGACAAAAGCGACTTCGTCAGCCTGTTTTACTAAGCTGAAACGTCTGGAGTCGTTCTATGGTCGGCATGCTAACCCAAGCACAGAGCCTAGTAGAAAGGGCCAAGGCCCTCGGCATCAAGTTTTTTCTAGTTTCCTACACCGATTTGTTAGGGGGCACTCGAGCCAAGCTGGTGCCCGCCACTCAAATGGCTGCAGTAGAAAAAGACGGCGCGTTTTTCTGCTCTTTTGCCTCCAACCTGGGCCTGGGGCCGGAGGCCGCAGAAATCGCCGCGGTGCCTGACCCCGACTCGCTAATTCAGCTGCCCTGGGAGCCTACGGTGGGCTGGGTAGCCAGCGATGTGTACTTTGAGGGCGAACCCTTTCCGGCTGCCCCGCGAATGATACTCAATCGAGTGATCGATCAGGCAGCAGCGCTGGGCTACACCCACAAAACAGGGGTAGAGGCAGAATTCTTTTTGCTGCGGCAGACAGAGAAGGGCTATGAAATTGCTGACCCTAAGGACACTGCCGATCGCCCCTGCTATGACCAGCTCAACCTGATGCGGCAGTTTGACCTAATCTCAACTTTGGTCACCTATATGGAGGACCTGGGCTGGCAGCCCTACCAGTGCGACCACGAAGATGCCAACGGTCAGTTTGAGCTGAACTGGACCTACAGCGATGCGCGGACTACCTGCGATCGCCACGTGTTCTTCAAATACATGGTCAAAACCCTCGCCGAGCAGCGCGGGTTCACCGCCACCTTTATGCCCAAGCCCTTTAGCCACATCACTGGCAACGGCGGCCATGTCCACAACAGCCTGTGGCAGGGCGACACCAACGTCTTTGCCGAAGGTGCCGACAACGGCGGCCTTTCGCCCATCGGCTACAACTTTTTGGGCGGTGTCTTGGCCCACGGCAAAGGGCTGGCTGCTCTCTGTGCTCCCACGGTCAACTCCTACCGTCGACTGGGGGCCAGTACCACAGCCTCTGGCAGCACCTGGAGCCCCCGCTACATTTCCTACGGCGGCAACAACCGATCGCACCTGATCCGCATTCCTGACAAAGGTCGGTTCGAGTGCCGCATGATCGACGGTGCCGTTAACCTCTACCTAGCCACCGCCGGCCTTCTAGCCGCCGGTCTAGAGGGCATCAAACAGCAGATTGACCCCGGCCAGCGCATTGACGAAAACCTGTTCGCCCGAGGCGACGAGTTCACCAACCTGCAAACCCTGCCTCACAATCTCTACGAGGCCATGGCCGCCCTCAAGCAAGACGCTCTGCTGATGGACATGATGGGAGAACTCGGTGCCAAGACCTTTCTAGAAATGAAAGCGAAGGAATGGAACGCCTTCAACGCCCAAATCACCACCTGGGAAATGGATCAGTACGTGAATATCTAAAGGGCACGAACAAACAACCGTCTGCCCCTGGCATAGAGGTAGCTGGTGGGCAGTGCCCACCCTACGGTTGCCCAAATCAATTGCAGAGAAAAATAAGACGCTTGGCAAGGCAGAGGTTTAAACCGATGATCCGTCAATCCTTTCCGTGAGGTGAAGGACGACGGAACGTCCTTCTCGTAGGGGTCTGGGGGGACCGAAATCCCCCCAGCGGCAAGCTTGGCTTTTCTCCCCAAAACTCTCTCAACGAGCAGTTAGTTAAGTCGTCACTTAGTCCCACTGCATCGCCACACAAACGCACCCCACGGCCCCTAATTTCACAGGAAAAAACCTTTAGCTTGGCGCGCGGCTGGCACTCGCAAGGCAGTCAATAGCAGGGGTATAGGGTGCAAGGTATGAGGGCTATTGCTGCACCCTATACCTCAGGTATTAATTCCCTCATCAGTTCGGTCGTCGCCTAGCTGGCGGGCGGCTATCCGCCACAGAGAGAACCAAGGGTTCCATGGCACCATAAAGCCATCGCACTCAACCTTGGACCCATGAACCCCTCTCCCCAAGCTTTCTACGACTGGTATAAGCGCACCCTTGATAATCCTAAGTATCGCTGGCTTCTGGCCGGTGCCACGCTGTTATACCTGCTTAGCCCCATTGACATTTCTCCCGACTTCATCCCCATCATCGGCTGGATTGACGATGCTGCGGTAGCCTCTTTGTTCATTGCTGCCATGTCGCAGATTGCACTTTCAGGGTTGAATAACAAACGCTCTGGGCTCCAGGCCGACGCCCCCGAGACCGCTCACACCACCGTAGATGTCAACTATGACTAACGGGCGACTGGGCAAAGCTCAATCCGCTGACGAACATCCCTATTAGGGGCATTACAATGCAATGCCCCTACGCCAACTATGGAAATAGCCTTTAACGACGTCTTCAAACCGTTAAAAGCCTGAGGGATGAGATAGTCGTCCATCCCAACAGTCAAAACCGACAACCATTTGATTGGCTCACTACAAAATTTAAAGTTGCTATGCCTGTAAACAAAAATCCTCAGCCGCCACGATCGCGCCAAATTGCCAACATCGTCCTGTGGGCCGCTACTGGCCTCCTGCTGCTCAACATTGTGTTCTCGGGGTTCTTCGGCAGCCAAACGGCCCGCGAACCCTACAGCATGTTCATCCATCGGGTGCAAGAGCAAGAGGTATTACGAGCCTCCGTGGGGCAAAACGAAATTCGCTACCAAGTCAAAGATGCCACCACTGGTGAAGCGGGCGATGTCTACAGCACAACGCCCATTTTTGACCTCCAGCTGCCCCAGCTACTCGAAGACAACGGCGTTGAGTTTGCTGCCGTGCCGCCGCCCAAGGGCCAGTGGTTTGGCAGCCTGCTGAGCTGGGTGATTCCACCACTGATCTTTATTGGGGTGTGGCGATTCTTCTTGGCCCGTGGTGGCGGTGGCCCCCAGGGCGCCCTTTCCATTGGCAAAAGCAAAGCCAAGGTCTACGTCGAGGGCGACGCAGGCAAAATTACCTTTGATGACGTGGCCGGTGTCGAAGAGGCCAAAGCCGAACTGGTAGAAGTTGTCGATTTCCTCAAAACTCCCCAGCGCTTTACGGATCTGGGAGCCAAAATTCCCAAGGGCGTGCTGTTGGTTGGCCCGCCAGGAACCGGTAAGACTTTGATGGCTAAAGCCGTCGCAGGTGAAGCAGGCGTACCTTTCTTTAGCATTTCGGGCTCTGAGTTTGTGGAACTGTTTGTAGGCGTGGGCTCCTCCCGCGTACGCGACCTGTTTGAGCAAGCTAAGAAACAGTCCCCCTGCATCATCTTTATTGATGAGCTGGATGCGATCGGCAAATCCCGCTCCAGCAGCAGCTTCTACGGCGGCAACGACGAGCGTGAGCAAACCCTCAACCAGCTGCTCACCGAGATGGATGGCTTCGAGGCCGGTGGCACCACCGTGATCGTGCTAGCCGCCACCAACCGTCCCGAAACCCTTGACCCTGCCCTGCTGCGCCCCGGTCGCTTCGATCGCCAGGTACTGGTCGATCGCCCCGATCTCAAAGGCCGCGAAGCCATCCTTAAGATCCACGCTAAGGATGTGAAGCTGGCTGACACCGTCGATCTCAAGACGACCGCCACTCGCACCCCAGGCTTTGCCGGAGCTGACTTGGCCAACCTGGTCAATGAAGCTGCCCTGCTGGCTGCCCGTCGCGGCAGCACCGTAGTCGAGCAAGAAGACTTTGGCGAGGCGATCGAGCGCGTCGTCGCCGGTCTAGAGAAAAAGAGCCGTGTGCTTAACGACAAAGAAAAGAAAATTGTCGCCTACCACGAAGTCGGCCACGCCTTAGTTGGCGCTATGATGCCCGGCACCGACGAGGTTGAAAAAATCTCCATTGTGCCGCGCGGTATGGCCGCCCTCGGCTATACCCTCCAGCTGCCCACCGAAGACCGCTTTCTGCGCGATGAGGCCGAGCTGAAGGGGCAAATTGCTACTCTGCTGGGCGGGCGATCGGCCGAAGAAATCATCTTCGGCAGCATCACCACCGGAGCATCCAACGACCTTCAGCGGGCCACTGACCTGGCTGAGCAGATGGTCACCACCTACGGCATGAGCCAGGTGCTCGGCCCCCTCGCCTACGATCGCGCCCAGCGTAACGCTTTCCTCGATGGCGGCACGCCCAATGCTCGCCGCCCCATCAGCGAAGAAACGGCCAAGGCGATCGACGAAGAGGTGAAGGCGATCGTTGAAGAAGGCCACCAGCGTGCCCTCGACATTCTCAAGCAGAACCGCGAGTTGCTAGAGACCCTAGCCCAGCAGCTGCTAGAGGACGAGGTGATCGAAGGCCCGCCCCTGCGCGAACAGCTCAAGCAGGTACAGGAACCCCAACTAGTTGGTTAAGAGCTATTGAATAGTTGACAATTGCCCCAACCTGGCTTGCACAGGCTGGGGCAATTGTTGTAAAAGCGCAGCTGCGAGACGTGCTCCGAACTGGCCCAAGCTAGACCTTCGCCACTACCAAGCCTCTGCTACAGTATTAATCGCCTCAATCCCTAACTTTCCAAAAAACCTGTGGTTGCCGTTAACGACATCTACCTGCTGCGCAACATCTGGTACCATGCCATGCCCAGCCACGAGCTGAAGGCGGGTAAGATGGTGGCCAAAACCCTGCTTAACGAGCCAATTCTGTTTGGTCGCACCAACCAGGGCAAAGCCTTTGCCATCCGCGATATTTGCCCTCACCGGGCCGTGCCCCTCAGCTGTGGCCGTTTCGACGGCACCGAGGTTGAGTGCTGCTACCACGGCTGGCGCTTTAACGAAAACGGCCAGTGCACCGAGATTCCATCATTGATGCCGGAACAGCAGATGGATCTGAGCCGCTTTGACGTGAATTCCTACGAGGTCAAAGAGGTGCAGGGCAACCTGTGGGTTTATGTGAGCGATCGCGACAACCCCCAACCTCCGCGCTTCGAAGTGCCCCGGGTGCCCGGTTTTAGCGACGACGTTCGCCCAAGCGTTACCTACACCATGCGGTTTCCCTGCTACATCGACCATGCCGTGGTGGGGCTAATGGATCCGGCCCACTCCCCCTTTGTGCATCGCTCCTGGTGGTGGCGCGGGGCTACCCTCAACGATGAGATCAAGTGGTTTGACCCTTCGCCCTACGGGTTTACCATGCGCAAGCACCGCATGGGCGAGAACATGGGCTACGGCTACTGGTTAATTGGCGGTGTGCCCGACAACGAAATCATCTTTTACCTGCCCGGCGTCCGCACTGAAGAGACCACCACCTCAAAACACCGGGTGGTGAACTTGACCACCGTCACCCCCCTCACCGACGACCAAACCGACGTCACCTTTGAGCTGTACTGGGATCTCCCCTGGGGCAACCTGCTCAAGCCGATTCTGCCCCTGATGATTCGCTCCTTTTTAGGCCAAGACCGCGACGTCGTCATTAAGCAGCAGGAGGGGCTCAAGCATGAGACCGTATTGCGGCTGATCAAAGACTCTGACACCCTCGCTCGGTGGTATTACCAGCTCAAAAAAGAGTACCAGCGCTCCCAAACGGAAGACCGCGAGTTTGCCACCCCCGTCAAAACGCAGCTGCTCAAATGGCGAGCCTAAAGTACGTTTGGCTCCACGTCGTCGGAACCCCCATCTCTGTCAATCCGCCCACACTCTAGGGTAGGGTAGCTACCACATCAGATCGCCATGCCTGGGGAACTCCCGGCGCTAGAATTGTCGCCTGATAGGGAATCAACCCCACGCGATCGCTCCCCAGACACCGGGCAGCAGCATAGGACAGATCGAGAGAGCGATCGCCGATATATGGACCGCGATCGTTGATACGTACAACCACGCTCTTACCGTTAAGCTGGTTGCGCACCTTGAGAAAGGTGCCGAAGGGCAAGGTCTTGTGGGCCGCTGTCAGGTCGTTCTGGTTGAAGGTTTCACCGGTAGCCGTCTGCCGTCCATGGAAGTAAGGCCCATACCAAGACGCTGTGCCGTTAAACGTCTTGCGGGTTTCACCCAGGCCGTGGGCCACCATTTGCACCTGGCTGGGCTCTAGAGGAGACCCCCCAAAGGCCAGACGCAGATTGTTGACCCAGGCGGTCGCTTGCAAGGCAGTCTGGCTAGGGTTGGATGCACTGACTGAACTAGCCTGAGCTGACATTGCGCCAGGCAACACAAACACGGTTTTGCCATCGACCTGCGCGGCGGCCAGAGCCTGGCTTAATTTAGGGGTTAGCCCGTTGGGGTTGGCCTCTAGTTGAGGCACCGCTTGGCGAATCTGACGGGCAACCTGGTCCGCCGCCGGACGCGACGGCACCTGCCCAATCGCTACATTCTTGACCCGAATAGTAAATCCTTTTGCTGGAGCGCTAGCGTTTGCCGCAGCTAATTTGCCACAGGCAACGGGAGTCGGGGCAATCTGAGTTACCCCGCTGCTAACGTGGGCGTTTGTTCCCTGGCCGACTACGGCCACAGCGGCGGTAGCTCTCCAGAGGCGCCAATCCACAGCCGCCGTCTGCGGCCAACCCAGCTGGGGAAACAACTGAAGGGGCTTGTGAATAGCGGATTGTAGATGCAGGGGAGAGTAGGGAGAAGCTCTTAAATCTACCGCAGGCTGACGCTGCCCATGAGCCACTGCGTTGGCGTTAGCCGTTTGCAGTACTAGAGGGGCAGGTGGGTTGAAAGGATTGAGATAATGCGGTAGAAACGCAGCCCAGAAAAGTCCAAATAACGTCATTTATGCGTGTGCAGAAAGCGACGCCCCGGCTCCGCTAATTTCATCCAGGGATGAAGTCAGCCACAAGCTTGAGCCACGGGCAAGACAAAAAGCCACCTTAGGTGTTGCGCTTGCTCAGCAACTAAGGCAAAAACTGGGTTTTTAAGGCATAAAAGGCATAAAACGTCTATTCGCAAGGTTGCGACTAGTTTTTTTAGCCTATCACTTAAAATTTGTATCTGCAATCACACACTAATAACGTTCTTTAGAGTAAAGAAAAATCTCGCTACCGATAGAGAAGCATTTCCTCCTATAGATGGAGGAGAGCGATCGCGCTCAAGCATAAACACAAAGAACAAACCTGCGATCGCAGCAGAGTATAGACAATTCACTTAATGCAGCTGAAAAATGCGTTCAAGGTGCGATTCCGGAACAGATTGCTTAGCAACTCGCACCCCAGGCCTCACCTAATAGGGTTTATAGGGTTTCTGCCATCAGCCCAGTAGCTTTCCGAAGTGGCTTCCCAAAGTAGCAGCCCCATCAAAGTGACGCCAACGAAGGGAGTCAGACGGGGCTGGAGACGCAGTTAGGAGGTATCTTGCGTTCAGCATATCTGTGGAATGGTTGAGTAGGGCCTTCCCTTAACAAGTTTTTAAGGCTCAGCGGTGAGCGATCGCCAAGCACAACGAGCAACCAGACCCTCATCTCGGTTTGAAGACTAGGTTAGCTCCAGGCTGACTTAGCTTTACCCCTCCATAAAGCTTCAGTGAAAGCTCGGCCAGTAAAGTATCGAATATAACTTAGCGAGTGAAGAATCACACTATGCCCCTCGCAGCGTAGAACGTTCGTTGAAACGAGCTTTCGCCAGCGGGAGAGCAGGGGTTCCATCACTATTCAGGTTCAATTCCAGCTATGAAGGCAACACTGATTCGAGTCTTTATTTGGCCCAGTGGTACCGCGTTATTGGTGGGGTTGAGCGTGTTAAGTTTGCTACTTCTTCACTGGCCCAGCCTGGAGGCTGAGCAGCAGGCCAGCGGCAACCGAGACGAGTTTCCAGGCCAGCGGCGGGGGGGCGGCACCCACTGGGTTAACAACCAACACAATGACACTATGGCTTAAAGGCTGTGGCTTAGCAGGCTGACGATGCCACGGGACACAGGGACCGATTCGGTGGGAGCGATTTCCGGATAGCGCCCTTATTTCCTGTATATCTCTGTATTCAGGGAATTACGAGTCAATGCCTGCCATTGCCACTCCTACCGTTGTCGGTTCAATCCATGGTGCATTTCCGGGTCTGGCCGTTTAGGCAGCAGCTCCAACAGTGGGCCTCCCGTTTTTCTAAACCTATTAATTTTGGCAGTCGAGCCGTGCTGGTTTCTAGCCTGCTCGCCCTCACACTGGTGTCTGCGGGCAAGCGGCTACAGCTGTTTGAATCCTTAGAAACCTCTAGTTTTGACTTGCTGACCCGGCTATTGATTCAGCAGACCTCAGACCCGCGGCTGCTAATTGTAGAGGTGACCGAGGCTGATCTAGAGGCCTACGGTTGGCCCCTGTCTGACCAGGTGGTGGCCGATATTATTGCCGAGGTGCAGCGCCATGAGCCAGCGGTAGTGGGGCTCGATCTGTACCGCAACACCCCCCAGGACATGCCAGGTCAGACGGCCCTTGCCCAAGCCTTTGCCGATTCCTCAAAGGTGATTGGCATCTTCAACGTGGGCAAGCAGGGCACTAGCATTGAGGTGCCCGCTCCCGCTACCTGGCCCGCCGACCAGGTGGGATTTAACGACTTAGCCATTGACCCGGATGGGGTGCTGCGCCGCAACCTGCTGTACGTATCCACACCCAACAATCCTGCCTACTCGTTTCCGCTGCGGGTGGTGCTGGCCTATCACGCCGATTTAGAATTTCAAGTCGATCGAGGCAACGATCTGCTGCGCATTGGGGAGGCTGAATTTCCAGCCCTGCTGGCTAGGAATGGCGGCTATGCCAATATTGATGACCGGGGCTATCAGGTGCTGATGAAGTACCGCACTCCCTACGAACCAGCCCCAACTTTAACCATTACCCAGGTGCTTGCCGGAGCGGTGCCCCCCGACTGGGTGCGCGGCAAAATTGTGCTGATTGGTTCTACCGCTTCTAGCCTTAAGGATGAGTTTTATACGCCCTTTAGCCACGAGCATTCAGCTCGGTTTGTGATGGCTGGGGTGGAGGTGCATGCCCAGAGCATTAGCCAGCTACTCGATGCGATCGCAGGTGAACCCACCCTCTACCGTTTTTTGCCCCAGTGGGGCGAATTTTTCTGGCTGCTGGGCTGCACCCTAGCGGCTGGGGTAATAGGCTGGCAGGTGCGCCGGCCACCCATGCTGCTGTTGCTCAGCGGCAGTATGGTTTTGGGCATTTGGAGCCTGAGCGGCCTAGCCCTGGCCAACATGCTATGGGTACCTACGGTAGAACCCGTGGCAGCTTTTTTGCTGGCCCTGGGGCTGGTGTTGACTCAAAAGGTGCTGTACCGCAGCAGCTACGACCAGCTCACCCTGCTACCGGGGCGAGACATGTTTGTGCTGCAAGTGCAGCGGGCTCTCTGCCAAAAACCCGCCAGTGCAGTGACGGTGGTGTTCTTAGACATCGATCGCTTCAAGCTGATCAACCAGTCCTTTGGGCACGTTGTGGGCGATCGCGTACTGCAAACCCTGGGTCAGCGGCTGCGACAGTTTTTGCCCCCGTCGGCGCAGCTATCGCGGGTGGGTGGTGATGAATTTGCCTTTTTGCTGCCGGTGCACGAGCAGCCCACCGTAGACCAGTGGCTCAATCGTTTGCAAACCGAACTGTCAGAGCCCTTTTCGATCGCACGGCGGCGGCTCTCGGTAACCAGCTCTATGGGGGTTGCCATGGCCCATGGCGAACATTCCCCCAGCCCCCAAGACCTGCTGCGTGACGCCCATACCGCCATGTATCGGGCCAAGGCCCTGAACGAGTACCGCTACGAAGTGTTTGCCAGCACTATGCACGAAGAGGCGGTGCGTCGTTTAGAACTCGAAAGCCACCTGCTCAGCGCCTTTGAAAACAACGAGTTTTTGCTCCACTACCAACCGATTGTGTGTCTGCAGAGCGGTTGCATTACGGGCTTTGAGGCCCTGGTGCGGTGGTACCGTCCTGAGGAGGGCTTTGTGTCGCCAGGGCAGTTTATTCAGGTGACCGAGGAAACCGGGCTGATTGTGCACCTAGGCCAGTGGATCTTTCGGGCTGCCTGCGCCCAGCTCAAGGCCTGGCAGCAGCAGTTTCCCGACCATCCCTTGACCATGAGCATTAACTTATCGCGGCGGCAGCTGCACCAAGTTGACCTGGTGGATCAGTTTGGGGCCTGTCTGCATGAGCTCAATCTAGCGGGCAAGCAGGTGCAGCTCGAAATTACCGAAAGCATGATCATGCGGGACGTCGATGGGGCGACAGAGCTGATGCATCGGCTGAAGCAGCTAGGGTTAAAGCTGGCGATCGACGATTTTGGCACCGGCTATTCGTCGCTTAGCTATCTGCATCGTTTCCCCACAGATACGCTCAAAATCGACCAGTCTTTTGTTGGCCGCATGGATCAAAGCGGCGACGATCGCGAGATCGTGCACACCATTATTGCCCTAGGCCAAAAGCTGAATATGGATCTGGTAGCCGAAGGTATTGAAACCGAAACCCAGCTCAACCGACTGCGGGCCATGGGCTGCCGACGTGGGCAGGGCTACCTGTTTTCTCAGCCCCTGGGCCGTGAGGCGGCTACGGCACTATTGACTAACCCCTGGCCCTGGATCACCGTTGGCACCCCTGACGAAGCCCAAAAGGCTTGAAAACAGGCGGTGTTTGGTCATCGTTACATAACACTATGTTTTGTGCAGAAGTAATAGGATGGTGGAGTAGGCTTTTGTGCTTCAGGGCACAGTTATAGAGAGCCTTAGTTTTAGAGGTTGGCGGTCAAGCTACGCTCGTTTTGAGAGCTGATACAGTCCACATGCCAACTAGTCTGGGTTGTCGAGATTTAGACCCAGCTGGGCTACCCGCGATTCTGACGAATTGCTGCGCTGATCGCGGTGGTGACGCCGCGATCAGCGGTAGCCGTGGTGATAGAAACGACCGAGAGCCCTACCGCCGACCTCAGTGACCAACAGGAGGTCAAACCATGCCCATTGCCAGTATTAACCCCGCCACCGGAGCGGTGCTCAAGCGTTTTGAACCGTTGAGCGAGGCCGAAATTGAGCACAAGCTCGCCTTGGCCGCCCAGACCTTTGCTACCTACCGTCAGACATCCTTTGAGCAGCGCGCCGGGTGGCTGCACCAGGCCGCCCAGGTGCTCGATGACAACAAGGCTGCCTACGCCAAAATCATGGCCTTGGAGATGGGCAAGCCCCTAGTGGGGGCGATCGCCGAAGTCGAAAAAAGCGCTCTGGTCTGCCGCTACTATGCCGACCACGGAGCCGAGTTTTTAGCCGACGAGCCCGCTACCACCGACGCTAGCCGCAGCTTTGTGCGCTACCAGCCCATTGGCCCGGTGCTGGCGGTGATGCCCTGGAACTTCCCGTTTTGGCAGGTGTTTCGCTTTGCCGCCCCAGCGCTGATGGCGGGCAACGTGGGGCTGCTCAAGCACGCTTCGAATGTGCCCCAGTGCGCCCTGGCGATCGAGGAAGTTTTTCAGAAGGCTGGCCTGCCCGAGGGGGCGTTTCAGACGCTGCTGATTGGGGGCGATCGCATTGCTAAGCTGGTCACCGACGATCGCATCAAAGCCGCCACCCTCACCGGCAGCGAACCCGCTGGGGCCAGCCTGGCCGCCGCCTGCGGTCAGCAGATCAAAAAGACGGTGCTGGAGCTAGGCGGCAGCGACCCGTTTATCGTCATGCCCAGTGCCGATCTGGAGGCGGCGATCGCCACCGCTGCCACCGCCCGCATGCTCAACACCGGCCAGTCTTGCATTGCCGCCAAGCGGTTTATCGTCCATGAGGCGATCGCCGAGCGCTTTGAGCAGGGGATGACCGAAAAATTCGCGGCGCTCAACGTGGGCAACCCCCTCGACGAAGGAGTGACCGTTGGCCCCCTGGCCACCCCCGACATAGCCGCCGAGCTAGAGCAGCAGGTCAACGCCTGCCTGGCCCAGGGCGGCACCGCGCTGATTGGCGGCGATGTTGCAGCGCTGAAGTCCCAGCTGCCCGCCGATCTGCAAAACGGCAACTGGTTTCCGCCCACCATTCTCGCCGCTCTGCCGCCCGGCACCCCCGCCGACCAGGAGGAGTTCTTTGGTCCAGTGGCCCTGGTGTTTCGTGTGGGTAGTTTGGATGAGGCGATCGCGCGGGCCAACGACATTCCCTTTGGCCTGGGGGCCAGCGCCTGGAGCCAGGACCTCGCTGAGCAGGAACGACTGATGGCCGAGCTAGAGGCTGGGGCAGTCTTTATTAATGGACTGGTTAAATCTGATCCGCGTCTGCCCTTTGGCGGCATTAAGCGATCGGGCTACGGGCGCGAGTTAGGCCGCCATGGCATTCACGAGTTCGTCAACATCAAAACCGTCTGGGTCAAATAGCCACCCCTACCCTTCGGGAAGTCGCTATCGCGTCTACACCCCATCACTCTCCCACCTTCCCCACCGTCACATTTCCTCTAACCCCCGACACGATCTATGAACACCGCCGAATTGCTTGTCCAGTGCCTTGAGAACGAAGGCGTCGAATACATTTTTGGCCTGCCAGGGGAGGAAAACCTCCAGCTGCTCCAGGCCCTAAAGCGATCCTCGATTCAGTTCATCACCACCCGTCACGAGCAGGGGGCGGCTTTTATGGCCGATGTCTACGGGCGGCTAACGGGCAAGGCGGGGGTGTGCCTTTCGACCCTGGGGCCGGGGGCGACCAACTTAATGACTGGGGTAGCCGACGCAACGTTGGACCGCGCCCCGCTAGTGGCAATCACGGGGCAGGTGGGCACCGATCGCATGCACATTGAGTCGCACCAGTACCTTGACCTAGTGGCCATGTTCGCCCCGGTCACCAAGTGGAATGCTCAGATCGTGCGACCCAGCATTACTCCCGAAATCGTGCGTAAGGCCTTTAAACTGGCCCAGGCCGAAAAGCCCGGCGCGGTGCACATTGATCTGCCCGAAAACATTGCCGAAATGGAGGTGGTCGGGGCCGCCCTGCGCAAAGACAGCCAGGAGAAAACCTACGCCTCATTGCAGAGCATTCAGCAGGCGGCGGTGGCGCTCTCCCAAGCCACTAACCCCATGATTTTGGTGGGCAACGGTGCCATTCGCGCCAGTGCTAGCGAAGCCCTGACCGAGTTTGCTACCCAGCTCAACATTCCGGTGGCCAACACCTTCATGGGCAAGGGCGTAATTCCCTACACCCACCCGCTAGCGCTGTGGGCGATTGGGTTGCAGCAGCGCGACTACATCACCTGCGCCATGGAGCAGACCGATCTGATCATTGCCGTGGGCTATGACCTGATCGAGTATTCGCCTAAAAAGTGGAACCCTGACGGCAAGCTGCCCATTCTGCACATCAACCTCACCCACGCTGAGGTTGACAGCAGCTACATTCCTAAGGTCGAAGTGATTGGCGACATCTCAGACTCGCTAGAAGAAATTCTCAAGCGGGTGAAGCGCCAGGGTCGCCCCGAACCCCACAGTCTCAAAATTCGCGACGAAATTCGCGCTGACTACGAGCAGTATGCCGACGACTACGGCTTCCCAATCAAGCCCCAGAAGCTAATCTACGACCTGCGCCAGGTGCTCGACGCCGAAGACATTGTGATTTCTGACGTGGGGGCCCACAAAATGTGGATGGCCCGCAACTACCACTGCCTGCGCCCCAACACCTGTCTGATTTCAAACGGCTTTGCGGCCATGGGCATTGCCCTACCGGGAGCGCTGGCGGCCAAGCTGGTGCACCCCAACCGCAAAGTGGTGGCGGTAACCGGCGATGGCGGCTTCATGATGAACTGCCAGGAGCTAGAAACAGCCCTGCGGGTGGGCACCCCCTTTGTCACCATCATCTTTAATGACGGTGGCTATGGGCTGATTGAGTGGAAGCAGATGAATTACTACGGCGAGTCAACCTACATTCACTTCACCAACCCCGACTTTGTGAAACTGGCGGAGGCTATGGGCCTCAAGGGCTACCGGATTGAGTCGGCGGAGGACTTTATTCCGACGTTGAAGCAGGCATTGGAAGACGATGTGCCGGCGGTAATTGACTGCCCAGTGGACTACCGCGAAAACCTGCTGTTTAGCCAGAAAGCGGGCGATCTTAACTGTTTGATCTAAAAGGGTTTTGAGGTTAAAGGGCGGCCTTAAACCCAAAACCTCGCTAAAACCTCCCGGTTGGCGACCCAGTAGCGCTGAAACACTAAGGGTCTACACAGGGCAAGGTTTCTATGAGGCTCAATCTGGCTAAGTCGCCTTTGGTTTGCAGTATTGGCGGGGTGGGCGCGATCGCCGCCGTCCTCATTGGCATGTCGTACCTGCCGGTGGCTAGCGGCCCTGCCCCCGAACCCGAGCTGTCCCTCAACAATCTTTCCATTTCGCCCTGGCAGCAGGGCACTGACTTGGGTTGGCAGGCCGCAGTCGCGGCTCAGACCGCTCAGACCCAGGCCGACTGGCAGCGGGTGAGCGATTTGTGGGATCAGGCGATCGCGGCCCTAGAGACCGTGCCAACCACCGATGCCAACTACGCCCAAGCACAGGCCAAAGCAGAGGAGTATCGAGGCAATCGGGCGATCGCGGGCGATCGCCTTGCCAAAGCCAGCCCTGACGGTGGTACCGTTGCCAGTGATCTACAAAAGGCTCTGACTGCCGCCGAACCATCTTTTAGCTTTTCCTCCGGTCCGGCCAACCGCACGGTCGGCCAGTCTGCCGATGGCCTGGCCACGGTAGAACTTACCAGCGATCGCGCCACTCTGGTCTTAGCCCGCAGCGAGCAGGGCAGCGCCCTGACCATGGCTCAAGTGGTCTACGCCAACCAGTTTTTAAGCCTTGCCGCCCCCGAAACCGCTGCGCAGCCCTGGCTATTAGAGGGGCTGCGCGATGTGCAGCGCAATCAGCCTCCAACCTTACCCGCCGATACTCCAGTCACCCTCAGTGCCGCACCAGATGCTCTCACCATCACGGTTGTAGCCGAACCCTAACCCTCAGTAATTCCGCGGCTGTTTTGGGGCAACAGGATAAACGTTCCCCCAAGCGAATAAAATTGAAGTCTATGGAACTCAGCGGTTCCAGTTTCTTCAACTCCAGCCAGGTAATTTATGAGAGCGTATCGGGCCGCCGCCGTACAGATGACCAGTGTGCCAGACTTGGCCAAAAATTTGGCCCAGGCCGAAGAGCTAATTGACCTGGCAGTGCGTCAGGGGGCAGAACTGGTCAGCCTTCCCGAAAATTTTTCGTTTTTGGGCGACGAAGACGCAAAAATCGCCCAGGCCGACACCATCAGTCAGGCCAGCGAAGCGTTTCTCAAAACCATGGCCCAGCGCTACCAGGTGACGCTGATTGGCGGCGGATACCCCGTGCCCGCCAAAGAGGGCAAAGTCTTTAACACTGCCCTGCTAGTTTCCCCCGAGGGGCAAGAGCTGATGCGCTACGAAAAGGTGCACCTGTTCGACGTCAACCTGCCCGACGGCAACACCTACCGCGAGTCCAACACCGTTATTTCTGGGCACCTGCTGCCCGATGTTTTTCCATCTAAGCCCTTTGGTATTTTGGGCCTGTCGGTGTGCTACGACGTGCGCTTTCCGGAGCTGTATCGCCACCTGTCGCAGCAGGGGGCCGAGGTGCTAGTAGTACCTGCCGCCTTTACCGAGTTTACCGGCAAAGACCATTGGCAAATTTTGCTGCAAGCCCGCGCGATTGAGAACACCTGCTATGTGATTGCTCCGGCCCAAACCGGCTTCCATAACGCCCGTCGCCAGTCCCACGGGCACGCCATGATTATTGACCCCTGGGGCATGGTGCTGGCCGATGCTGGCGTGGATAAGGGGATTGCGATCGCCGAAATCAACCCCGATCGCATTTCCCAGGTGCGTCGCCAAATGCCCGCATTGGCCCACCGCGTCTTTCCCTAAGACCTGTTTCCCTCAGCAAAACAGCCATTGGAACGATCCCGGTTAACTCTTCAGTAGAAGTAATTTCATGTACATTGGACGGGACGAGTTGTAGCGGTCTGCATGGCAAATTGGATGAGTGGCCTCATCGGCAGCGGCCTGATTAGCAATATTCCCACCGATTTTTTCCAGGTAAAATCTGCGTTCAACCCCTGGCTGGCAGAGCTGTCAGAGGCGGAGGTAGAGCCCCTAGTGCTCGCCAGTGTATTGCTAAGTCTAGTTGTGGTCTACCTTGCGGCCAAGATTGGCGGTGAGCTGTGTGCCCGAGTTAACCTACCCGCGGTCCTAGGAGAGCTCATCGGAGGCGTCATCGTCGGCGTCTCGGCTCTGCACCTGATTGTGTTTCCCGAAAGCGGCGGTGAAGTGCAGTCGCTGCTCATGAACCTAGTCGGTATGACCACAGGCCAAGCCCCAAGCGAACTGCTGCGGGTCTTTCAGGGGGAGAGTGAGGTGATCTCTGTTCTAGCTGAACTAGGGGTGATCATTCTACTGTTTGAAATTGGTTTGGAGTCAGACCTCAAAGAACTTATTCGCGTTGGCCCTCAGGCGGCGGTGGTAGCCGTTGTTGGGGTAGTGGCCCCCTTTGCCGCTGGTACCGCTGGGCTAATTTTGATCTTTGGGATCGATACTATTCCAGCCGTGTTTGCCGGAGCGGCGCTCACCGCTACCAGCATTGGCATTACCGCCAAGGTGTTGGCCGAAATGCAGCAACTCAGCTCCAGGGAAGGCCAAATCATCATTGGAGCTGCCGTACTCGACGACGTGCTGGGCATCATTGTGCTAGCCGTAGTGGCTAGCCTCGCCAAAACCGGCGAAATCGAAATTCTCAACGTGGCTTACCTAATTGCTGGAGCCGCCGCGTTTTTGGTAGGGTCTATTTTCATTGGCCGCCTGCTCAGCCCCTACTTTGTCATGGTGGTAAATCAGATGCGCACCCGAGGGCAGGTCATTATCAGTGCCCTGATCTTTGCCTTTGTGCTGTCCTACATTGCTGCGGCCATTCAGCTAGAGGCAATTTTGGGTGCCTTTGCCGCTGGCTTGATCTTGGCTGAAACCTCTAAGCACAAAGAGATTGAGGAGCAGATCAGCCCCATTGCCGACATGCTGGTGCCGATTTTCTTTATTGTTGTCGGGGCCCGGACCGATATCAGTGTGCTCAATCCTCTCAACCCCGAAAACCGGGCTGGGTTAGTGATTGCCTCTTTTCTAGTGGTGGTCGCCATTCTTGGTAAGGTCATTACTGGCGTTGCCGTCTTCGGGCAGCCTGGCATTAACCGCTTAGCCATTGGGGTCGGCATGATTCCTCGGGGGGAGGTGGGGCTTGTGTTTGCTGGCGTGGGGGCGGCTAGCGGCGTGCTTACCGAGTCACTTGAGGCTGCCATTATTGTCATGGTTATTTTCACCACGTTCTTGGCACCGCCCCTGCTGCGGGTCGTCTTCAAAGACGACGAAGGCCCAGTCTCCCCCGCTTCCCCCGCCCCCGAATTGGAAACCGCTGATTAGGTGAGGCTGAGCAAGAGGAAGCTTTTCGTTTATAAGCTACCCGGTAACGTTGCTATACTGGGTATGCTTTTGCTGGTGTAGCTCAGTTGGTAGAGCAGCTGATTTGTAATCAGCCGGTCGCAAGTTCGAATCTTGTCACCAGCTTATTCTTAGAAACCTCTGGGAGCTTTTCCTCTCAGGAAGATGTTGCGGTAGCAACTCTAATGGCCGGTCCCAGCGCCAGTTTTAGCAGACCGGCACGTGGTGCTAAGTCTAAAGCGGCGTTCTACACAGCTCAGCAGGGTTAAAAACTACCCAAGGCGAAGGCTAGAAAAATAGAGTCATACCGAATCCTATTTAGTTGCACCCGGTTTGTAGGGGCAGTGCAGTGCCCCTACGAGATCTTTATTGTGAACCGGGGTTGCTCAAGGCAGATTTCGTATTAGAGGCTCTCTTTGAGAGATTGCACTAGCCTCCGGGAGGCGACATCCTATAGATGCTCTTCGTCGTCGTACTCATCATCCGCTATCCAAGTGCCGACGGGGCGTAGGACGTCAGGAATCGTCGCATCATCCGTAAATTCCAATACCGTCTCTCGATAGCCCAAATACCCTGACTCTGTGAAGGTCAACAGCATGCGCCCCAGCGCTGGCCACACGACATCGGCAAATTCCCAATCGTGGTTGAACCCGGCGCGGTCTGCGATCGATCGCAGCGCCCAAAAATAGCTGTTGCGCACCACTGAGCCTGACTTTTTATAGGCTGGCACATCCTTCTGATGAATGTAGAGAATGTCTTGGTCGATTCGAGCGCGCACAGCTAACCAGAGGTAGATGGGTGATACGGTAAGGCTATTAACAATAAGTTACAGACGGTTCTGGGTTAAAGACTCATAGGTCAGATTCAGCCCCGATCGCAATGACTTAACTTCTGGAGCTTGTGCCTTGCCATGTCCGCTGCGGTTTGTCTGCAAAACGTCCACAAAGTCTACAACGGCGTATCCGTCGTTAACGACCTCTCTTTAAATATCGAAGCCGGAGAAGTTTTTGGTCTACTTGGCCCTAACGGCGCGGGCAAGTCAACCACCATTCGCATGGCCACCACCCTCACCCGCCCCAGCGACGGCCATGTGGTTGTCGCAGGTTATGACGTCAACCGCCAGCAGCTCGATGTGCGCCGCCAAATTGGCGTAGTGCTGCAACAAACCAGCGTCGATGGCGACCTCACCGTGTGGGAAAACATGGAGCTGCACGGACGCATGCACCACATCCCTGCTGCCCAGCGCCGCGCCGCCATCGACACCTGGTTGGAGTATGTAGAACTGGGCGATCGCCGCGACGACAAAGTTAAAACCCTTAGCGGCGGCATGAAGCGACGGCTGCAAATTGCCCGCGCCCTACTCCACAACCCCAAGATTCTCTTTCTCGACGAGCCCACCGTGGGCCTCGACCCTCAAACCCGCCGTCGCTTGTGGGAAATTATTCGCGGCCTCAACCAGCAGGGCATGACCATGCTGCTCACCACCCACTATATGGAAGAAGTCGAGTACCTGTGCGATCGCATCGGCATTCTCGACCAAGGCAAACTGATCGAGCTGGGTACCTTAGACGAGTTTCGCCACCGCCACGGCGAAGGCATTGTCATGACCCAGCGAGGCGATCGCTGGGACTACCAGTTCTTCCCCACCCTAGATGCCGCCAACGCCCACCTCGACCAGCAGCCCGACAAAACGGGCATGATGACCCGCCCCTCCAACCTCGAAGACATCTTTGTAGAGTTAACGGGTCGCAATTTGGATTAAGTCTAGAACGGTGCATTGCTGGCGCGAATGCACCCTACGAACTACAGCCTGCTAGATTGCCTAGACAACCTAAAGTTTTTCATCAGTCAATTTGCAGAACATAGGTTTAAACCGATGATCAGCTAGTCCTTTCCGTGAGGTGAAGGACGACGGAACGTCCTTCTCGACGGGGGTCTGGGGCCAACGAATTGGCCCCAGCGGCAGACCTGGCTTTGCCCCAAATTGTGCGCCGCACTAAACCTGGCGCTGTCAGCTCCATTTTGCAAGGCAAACGCCGTTTACCCCTACGAAATTATCTGTTCTTTAACAGTTCTCTGAATCCCAAACCCACATTAACCCCCCTCTCTAAATTCCCAAAATCAACCGTTTCCCAAAATCGGCGCTAGGCTTGAGGATGGTTTCAGGGTACTAACAATCTATGCCTGGTCTAGCCACCACCATTGAAGCGATTTTGTACCTCAAAGGACAGCCCCTCGACATTGCCAAGCTAGCCGAGCTAGCCCGCTGCGATCGCGAAGACGTCGAAGAAGGGCTGATCGAGCTGATGAACGACTATGCCCACCGCGACGGGGCCTTAGAAATCATTGAAACCGTCGATGGCTACTGCCTTCAGCTCAAAGAGCGCTATCGGTTTTTAGTGGATTTGCTAATTCCCATCGATCTAGGCGTGGGGGCACTGCGAACACTGGCGGCGATCGCCCTCAAAGGCCCCATCAGCCAAACCGACCTCGTCGATCTTCGCGGTTCTGGCGTCTACCAGCACGTGCCAGAACTCGTGGCCCAGGGCTTTGTGCGCAAGCGTCGTCAAGCCGAAGGGCGATCGTCTTTAGTGCAGGTTACCGACAAGTTTTACCAACATTTTGAAATTGACGCCCTGCCCCAGCTGCGGCCTAAAGGATCAACCGCCGCCTTGCCAGATGCAGGCTCTGACGATGGCGATGAACCCGAGTTTGAGCCCGAGATCGATGAAGCCTCGTAGCCCTGCTGCCCTGCTTGTGCCATCAAACTATTGTAAAGATAAAAATTCGCGGCATCTGCGCGTCAAAGCACCTTATAGCCTGGGTTTGAGTCAAACAGCCTAAGCCCACGCTACTAGAGCGACGCAATATTACACGATTCGTTACGCTATCATCGGAAATATTAGTAGGTATAGGCAGGCCAGGGGTTGCCTTTGTTGCATTGGATCCGATCGCCCCGATTTTGGTACTCGCCGTCGCCTACGTTGTGACCAAAGGTCTTTGAGATTCTATGGTATTTAACCCTGAAGACGCTGAATTCATTAGCATGTCGGCCAATAGCGACCACCCCAATGAGTTGCTTAAATATCTTCAGCACCAGTCCCCAGAGGTGCTGACTCGGGTGGCCCAGGCAGTCAGCGGTGAAATCAAGCAGATTATTGCCCACAATGTGCAGGGGTTGGTCGGTGTGCTGCCAGGAGACGGGTTTAACGTCCAAGTCACCACCGATCGCGAAAATCTAGCCGGGCTGCTCGCCTCCGCCATGATGACGGGCTACTTTCTCCGCCAGATGGAGCAGCGCATGGAGCTAGAGCACACCGTATCAGGTTCCCTCTTTGGGGCTGACTTCGGCTCTGACGATCTCGACTTTGACGATTAGGCCGGCGATTTCTTCGGATAGCTCCGCTAACGTATCTTTTTTTTGCCCTGGCTAACCCACCGGAAACGGATACTGCTGAATAGCTTTAGCCAGGTTTTCTGGGGTGCCAATATCTAGATAGCCGCCCTGGGCAAAAGGCTGGGCCTCTATCCGCAACCCTGATGCCAATGCCACCTGCATAACATCCCCAATGGGAACTTCAGCGTAGGGTGGCAAAATTGTGAGGTGCTGAGGAATTTGGCTGCCGATCAAAGCCTGCTGGCGATCGCGCACAAACCCGTGCAAAAAGTCTGAGAAGCT
The DNA here is from genome assembly GCF_039962255.1 of Leptolyngbya subtilissima AS-A7. NCBI lineage: Bacteria > Bacillati > Cyanobacteriota > Cyanophyceae > Leptolyngbyales > Leptolyngbyaceae > Leptolyngbya > Leptolyngbya subtilissima. Next base: position 375,722 of record NZ_JAMPKY010000006.1, read on the forward strand.
GGGCCGCCAGGCGGCGATCGCCCACATATAGGGCAGATGAGTCAGGCTAGACTTCTCGTAAATGCCCCGCACTACTCCGCTCTCGTCAAAATCGACCACCCCCACCTTCCCCGGCTGATCGGTGGGAAACAGGCCCAGCACCACATCCGCTGTGCCGCTGTGCAGCCGCTCCAGCAAAACTTGGTAGGCATTCTCCGGCTCAAATAGAATATCTGGAAAGCCGAGCACCACCGTCGCTCCGCGCAGAAAAGGGTAGGCCTGGTTGAGACTAAAGGGCACCCCAAAAGGCACATGCACGGTCAGATAGCTCAGGTGCATCCCCAAATCGGCTCCGTCGCCCAAAAAGTTGGGGATATCCCACTTACCGGGTCGCAGAATGAAAAACGCCTGCTCCACCCCGGCCCGCCGCATTTTTTCCAGCAAATAGTGGCACACCACCTTGGGGCGAGGCCCTGCCTGATTCGTTAGCATGCGAAAACCGATTGGAAACAATTCTTTGCTCATCGGCAGGGGTGAAATGCGCGTGCCCTGCCCTGCGGCGGGGATTAGACCAATGGTTGGTAGCGACGTAGACATCGGCAGAGGGAACCTTGAAGGCAAGTCAATCGTCCTTAATTATCCTGGTAGTAGGTGTGGGCTGAGCACTATGCAACAATTCTGGCAGGCCGTTAATCAACTGTCTTCACTGTCCCTAGCGCTAGGGCAGCGCTTTGGGCAAAGTGCCACTGCGCTGGCTCTAGTGGCGACCTCTATGACCGGGCTGGCCATAACCGCACCTCAAGCCAGTGCGGCAGAAGATATTCAAATTACCTACGGGTCACTAGACGCGCCGCCCATTTCGGTCAGCGATTTAGAATCCTTCGCCACTACAGGGATTCCTAGCCGCGACCTACAGCTGCTGCTCAATGTGCTCCGCATTGAGGAAGACCAAGCTCGCCAGGCGCTGACCCAGAACGTGCTGGTAGAGGTAGATACCCTGCGAGAAATGTCGGATACCTTTGCCGGGCAGCTTTTCTGGCGGCTACTGGCCACGACCGTCACTTTTTCTGACAACGACACCCCTGGGTGGGAGCTACTGCGCAGCGCCGTTTTAGATACGGCTGATACCGGCCAGCTCACCCTGATCGACGTACTTCGCACCATTGAGGCGACGACGCTACAGGTTGACGGTCGGCGAGTGATGGCGATCGCATCTCAAATTAATCTCGAAAGAGCAGGTAGCTTAGCATCCATACTGCTGGGCAAGTAGCGGTATTAGGGCTATCACTAGCGATCTTCTCCTGTTTGAGACAGCGGCCTAGGAGGGTGGAAATGCTGACTGCCCTAGGCCCTTCTCTATGTCCAAAATTGACTCAACTCCTACAGGTTAGGCTAGAGCTGCCGGCAATCTCTACGCCAAAAGCTTCTACGCCTAGACTCAAGCCCAAGCAGAGCTGCTTCGCCATCAGGTCTGGAGCCAGCTTGACCTACCCCATTTAATTGAGGCAATTAAATCCAAGCAGCGCTAGGGACTTCGCAACCATCTCAGCATACTGATTGGGCATCTATTGAGATGGCACTACTAGCTCCAGGGGCGTAGCCGTGGTTAACTGGCCTGCGCATTCAGCGGCTAGATACTGCTGACTTGCTCGACGATAACCCCAGCCTCAAACCTTATTTAACTGAAGTTCTTGGTAAAGCCTATCCAAGGGGATTGAACTCGCCTCTGGTGAAATCCACCTGCCTAGCCGCACTTTCCCTTCCCAGTGCTCCTACAGCTTGGCCGAAATGCTGGGTACCAATTTTTTTCTGGCGAACCCAGTGATCTAATCGCTAAGAACAATTAGACCCAACCTACGGAAACACCGTCTTGCTATCGTCACTTTCAAGTGGCCGATGCCCCTATGCCTGGGCAGCAACCGTTACATTCCGTTGCATGGATTAGAAAGTTTACGAATGTATAGAAAGATCGCTTGGGGCTTGGTGTCAGCGGCGATTTGGGAAGCACGGGGGTCAAAGCCTAGCCTCTATTTGGAGGGCGATCGCACTCCTCACCCCTCAAAGCCCGCTCCCAAAGGGGCAAGCCTCCAAATTTAGCCGTCTCTTACCGATCAGAGCCGCTTACAGACAGGCGTTTCAGAATGCTTACTGCCCTAGAAGATTTAAGATTCACCTATTTGCTATTGTTCTTAATTAAATAAAGTTAGAACCTAAAATTTAGGCTAACGCCTTGGAAGCCTGCAACAGCCCTTTTTAGCGGAAGAGCGGTTTTTCCTTATACTCAGCAGGTTTCGTCTCAACTTTGCGGGGCTATCTATTCTCAGTCCCCCTTCCCAAGGCCTGGGCGGTATCGTCATAATCCAAACAGCCGAAACACCTTGGGCCGCGTAGGCAACTGCGTAGACCCTATTTGTTGAACAGCCAATCTAAGTCCAGTGGGTAGAACGTCTATCCAAAAAGATGGCCCCTGGACTTGGGTTTGGCCCTATCCGCCCTAGACGAGTATTTTCCCCTATGGATCACCAGACATTAAAGCTTTCTGTGTATGGGAAAGGGGGCATTGGTAAGTCCACCACCAGCTGCAACATCTCGGTGGCCCTGGCCAAGCGGGGCCGCAAAGTCTTGCAGATTGGCTGCGACCCCAAGCACGACAGCACCTTTACCCTGACCGGGTTTCTGATTCCCACCATCATTGATACCCTGCAAGAAAAGGACTTCCACTACGAAAACGTGTGGGCCGACGATGTGATCTATAAGGGCTACGGCGGCGTGCACTGCGTTGAGGCAGGCGGTCCTCCCGCTGGTGCAGGCTGTGGCGGCTACGTGGTAGGCGAAACCGTGAAGCTGTTGAAGGAACTCAACGCCTTCGACGAGTACGACGTGATTCTCTTCGATGTGCTGGGTGACGTGGTCTGCGGCGGCTTTGCGGCCCCGCTCAACTATTCTGACTACTGCCTGATCGTGACTGACAACGGTTTTGACGCGCTGTTTGCCGCCAACCGCATTGCCGCCTCAGTGCGCGAAAAAGCCCGCACTCACCCCCTGCGCCTAGCAGGGCTGATCGGCAACCGCACCTCAAAGCGCGACCTGATCGATAAGTACATCGAGCACGTGCCCATGCCGGTGCTGGAGATTTTGCCCCTGATCGAAGACATTCGCATCTCGCGGGTGAAGGGCAAGACGGTGTTTGAAATGGCCGAAACCGACCCCGCGCTAGATCCGGTCTGTCAGTACTACCTGAACATTGCCGACCAGATCTTGGCCCGTCCCGAAGGCGTAGTGCCTAAGGATGCTGCCGATCGCGAGCTGTTTAGCCTGCTGTCTGACTTCTATCTGAATCCGCCTGAGGGTGCACCTCAGCAAGAGAAGGAGGAGATGGATCTGATGATGGTTTAGATGCTCTGCCCTCACCCCCCAACCCCTCTCCCAGAGGGCGAGGGGAGCCAAGCTGATTCATTTTCCCTCTTCTTAAGGGAGAGGGCTAGGGTGAGGGCCACACCTATGCTGCAAAAATCCCCCTTGATCAAGTTCTAATCCTGAGTCGCTGCATTATCATCGGTACGCAGCCGTCTGGCGGCTATCTATAAGCGATTTAGCAAAGAGTCAGGATTATGGCCTTTTTCGAGAACTTTACCCAAGTCATTCGCCAAAAGTGGTTAGATTACGTGCAATCTAACCGAGCCTGGTTGACGCTGCAAATGCAGCAGACCTCAGTGCGGACCCCCGATGGCGGTCGCCGACCATCCTCCTTTTTGGTGCTGGGGGTGGTGAATGCTCTAGAACCCAAGCTGTCGAACTTGATGGTGCCCTTCTACAAGCTCAACTCTGACGAGGACGCGCTGGTAGAAGTGCTGGGGCTCAACTTTGACCCCGAGATGGTGTTAGATAACCCTGATCACACCCAAACCATCGAGGCCAACGATGAGCAACCGCTGTTGCCCGATAGCCCAGATATGTAAGCCCATTCATAGACTCGTACGGTAGCGGTTTTCTGGTTTAATCAATCTCTGGACACGAGGTTGGCGAACCCCGCCCGAGGCATCTGTGAACAGCAAACAACTGCGGCGATCGCTCAAAATCAAGTGGTTAACCTACTACCGCGACAACCGCGAGTGGATCGACAAATTGGGTATATGGGTAACAAGTAACGGGCAGCGGCGACCCTCGTCGGGCTTTATCTTGGGAGCATTGGCCACCCTAGAGCCTGACCTGACCAACCTGCTACCCCTGGTGGTGGATTTAAGCAGCAACCCCGATCGCATTATTTCTGCCCTGGGTTTAGATATCAGCCCGATGAAGGAGCTAGCAGCGCTAGAAAAGGCACACAAGATGTTGCCCAGTAGCGCTCAGGCCGAGGTTTCTCTAGCTTCAGCCGAGCTATTGACCATCGACGCTCCGCCACCGCTCTCCCCCGCCTACGACGACGAAGCCTGCTCAGGTGCAGGCGGCAGGGAGGATGATCGACCCAGGCCATAAGTCCTTCACTAGGGAGATACCCCGACGATGACCCTGGCCCAAGCTCAACCCCAACCCTCCGCTCTAGAATTTGACTGCGACACCGGCAACTACCACACTTTTTGCCCGATCAGCTGTGTGGCGTGGCTGTACCAAAAGATTGAAGACAGCTTTTTCTTAGTTATTGGCACCAAGACCTGCGGCTACTTTTTGCAGAATGCCATGGGGGTGATGATTTTCGCCGAACCCCGCTACGCTATGGCTGAGCTAGAGGAGGCTGATATCTCGGCCCAGCTCAACGATTACGAAGAACTGAAGCGGCTGTGTGAGAGCATTAAGCGCGATCGCAACCCCTCAGTGATCGTCTGGATTGGCACCTGCACCACCGAGATCATCAAGATGGATCTCGAAGGGCTGGCCCCCCGCCTCGAAGCCGAAATCGGCATTCCCATCGTCGTCGCTCGCGCCAACGGCCTCGACTACGCTTTTACCCAGGGCGAAGATACCGTGCTGGCCGCCATGGCTCAGCGCTGCCCCACTGTTGAAGAAGCTGCCGCCAAGCAGCCCGCAGTAGCTAAGGAAGAGGCGAAGGGCGGCGGCATCCAAAAGCTGCTGGGCCTAGGCCGCAAGAAAGAAGACGAAGTAGTGGTAGCTGAAGAAAGCGAATACCACGACCACCCGCCTCTAGTGCTGTTTGGCTCGGTGCCTGACCCCATCGTCACCCAGATGACCCTGGAACTCAAAAAGCAGGGCATTAAAGTTGATGGCTGGCTGCCCGCCAAGCTCTACACCGACCTGCCCGTGGTTGACGAAGGCTATTACGTTGCTGGCATCAACCCTTTCCTCTCGCGCACCGCTACTACGCTGATGCGCCGCCGCAAGTGCAAACTGATCGGCGCACCATTCCCCATCGGCCCCGACGGCACCCGCGCCTGGATTGAGAAGATCTGCTCCGTCTTCAACATCGAGCCCCAGGGCATGGAGGAGCGCGAAGCAAAAATCTGGGAATCGGTAGAAGACTACCTGGAAATCATTCGCGGCAAGTCAGTCTACTTCATGGGCGACAACCTGCTCGAAATCTCCCTGGCTCGCTTTCTCACCCGTTGCGGCATGACGGTGCAGGAAATCGGCATCCCTTACATGGATAAGCGCTACCAGGCGGCGGAGCTGGCCCTGCTAGAGAAAACCTGTAACGAAATGGGCACACCGTTGCCCAAAATCACCGAAAAGCCCGACAACTACAACCAGATTCAGCGCATTCAAGAGCTGCATCCTGACCTAGTGATCACCGGCATGGCCCACGCCAACCCGCTGGAGGCGCGCGGCATCAACACCAAGTGGTCGGTGGAGTTTACCTTCGCCCAAATCCACGGCTTTGGCAACACCCGCGACATTCTAGAGCTAGTGACGCGGCCCCTCCGCCGCAACAACAACCTCAAAGACCTCGGCTGGGAGAAGCTAGTTAAGGAAGAAGCGAACGTGTAGCCATATTTGCACGCCAGGGTTCTTCGAGAACCCTGGCGTCTAGAGCAAAGTCTGTAGAGACTATCTAGGGTAGTGATTGCCTAACCTCAGTCACCGTATCTTGCGATGAATGCTAGTGTGATTGTTGATACTAGCTTCCGCGAATTACGGGGATTCTCTATGGGCTACGTCTCTTGTATGGAAGATGAGAATGAGCGCAAAGATAATTTTTGGAACTCTGCTGTAAATGAACACAAGAGTCCAAAGTTACCCAAAGGTTCGGCAAAGCAGCAATGGCTAGAAGAAAAGTTAAAGAGTGCTGAAATAGCTTGGCTAAAATGAGTAACCAACGGCATGAGGAACATGAGAAACGGCTGAAGGCAGAAGAAAAGGCTGCACAGCTTTCTCAACAGAGAAAGAATATACAAAAAAGCTTTAGTCAATCCGAACAAAGGATTCTAGATCTAGAGCAAGAGATAGAGTCTCTAAGGAAAGAAAATAAGGCACTTAGCACACAGATCAAAAGATTCCAGGAACGCCTGGCATCATATAAAAGAGACGACAATATAGCGAAAGAGACTTCCAAGAGCTTTGCTGATCAACTAGAAAATGTTAAGCCTGTGCTTTTGGGCGGAGTTAATGAGCATAAAGACCGTAAAGCCAACATCACGGCTGATGCGCCGAAAATAGATTCTGATACGGTCAGCACCGAAGCCATGGAGAGAACGATGACAGCTCATTTCGGCCGTAGACAGCCATCTAAAAAGAAACATCGAGCCTAAATATTCTTTTTTGTCTAAACCTGTTGCAGGAAACTACTCGTAACAATAGACGAAGACTTATTCACCGAGGAAAGGCTGGCCGCGCCTGCTCTGGAGACAAAGACAAGTTGAGCACTAAAACATTTGGCAAGCTCAAAATAGCGCTAAGATTTCGGTGCTTTCGCTGGTGGAAAGCTGCGCGATCGCGTCAGAATTTTCTCAACGTCTTGGTTGAACAATTACCTCGACGAATTCAAATTACCTTGGGCGGAAATTTTAGGTAAACAACCAATTTGCTGTGATGCGAGTCTTGCCCTCTCTATAGGTTACGACCGCCGCCCACAGTTTGAGACCCAATTTTCCCTAAGATAACTAACCGAGGCTCGTCTAAGGTAAGAGCTGGCGATGCAATTATCATTCTGCAAAGAGTTTGGACTTCAACAAAATCCACACCTTGTTTGAGCTTTTTGAGTGACTCTTATTCTCATCAAACTCAAATTCCATCGCCTCTGACTCGCTTACTTAGTCATTCTCAACAATGTTGCCGAGGTAAAGCTGCACAAATGCTTTAGCAGCTACTGGATTTAGCATCTTGAGAGCTTGGGTAATCTGAGCAATATTTTCAGCGCTGGGGTCAAGTCCGTGGTACCAACGCCCAACATTGGCGCGACTAATATCCATCGTCACCGCCAGTTTATTCTGGCTAATGCTGTAGGTGTCTAAAACCTGCTTCAGTGCGTCGCTTGCCCTTCCCATGATCTAATCCTGGCAGAGCCGCACACGAAGGTAAATGTCACAATTGTGGATACATCGCACCTATGTTAGTGTCACAGTTGTGACTACATTGCACTGGTATCTCCATGTCAGAAGAATTCATTCCCAACAGCGAGATCTATAGCGCCCCTCCTGGTAGCACGGTCCCTACCCCGACCAGCCGCGAACCCGTCCACATCACCGTCATCGGCTCTGCCACCGGCATTGATACGGTGGTCAAAATTCTCCATAGCCTTGGCTTTGCCGAAGCTCGCGCTTGGAGTAAGCTTCAGATTGACCCCAACACCGGCAGACCCATGCGCGTGCTCACAAAGTGGCTGCGGTATTAATCAAATCCCATGTGCAACGCAGACCGGCAACTCTATTCACGCCTTGCCATGGCTCAGTGGTAAAAGAGCAAAAAGCCCCGAAGGAACCTTGCCTTCGGGGCTTTTGAGTAGATTTGATCAGATACAAATTCTGGCTAGATCGACAGGCCCAGGCGTAGGCCCAAAAAGGCGTGGACAAACATCACCGCCAGAGCAAAACTGCCCAGGTAGGCGTGGGCGGTGCGCAGAGAATCTTTGCCGCCGCCAAACTTGGTGATCGAGATGGCCCCGTTGAGGGCTAGTAGTGCGATCACCAGACTGCCCGTCCAAAAGTGGGGGCTTTGGAAGATATCTTTTTCTTGCATCACCAGCGACAGCACCCCACCGGTATAACCCAAGCTAATAAAGGTAAACATCCACAGGGCCAGGCGCTTGTGGGTGTGGCGGTTTTCGGCTTTTTTCTCTACGTCATCGTCGCCGATGCGGCCCTTCCAGCCCATGTAAGCGGTAAAGCTGCCCATCACAAAAATCACAATGCCCATCATCGCCGGGTGGCCCCAGTGCACAATCGGCTCGGGGGTGCCAAACCCAGCAAAAAAGTCGGCAATGGGCTGCAAGAACCCGCGAATGCTAGAAACCATCACTATCTCCCAACAAAGTAAGCGCCATCCCTAAGGTGCCATATTTTCTCTACCGAAAGGCATAGGGCATGGGTATCCCGAAACCAAAAGTTATGTCATGGAATCGTGGCAAGCTTAATCCGTAGAATTTTATTTTGGCTTAAAACTCAATCTTTGCCTACTAAAATAAGGCAATGGACCTGGATGACCTTGATATCAAAACCCTATCCTTTCTCTGCCAGCGAGGGCGCATGACCTGGGCTGAGCTGGCGAGTCAGCTGGGGCTGTCGGCTCCAGCGGCGGCCGATCGCGTCAAACGCCTTGAAGAGCGCGGCATTATCACGGGCTACAGTGCCCAGCTCGATGCCGAAGCCCTGGGGCTAAATTTGACTGCATTCATTGCCGTGACGCTCGACCAACCACACCACCGCAAGGGCTTTTTAGCCGCAGTGCAGGCTACGGCTGAAATTTTGGAATGCCACCACGTCACCGGTGACGATGACTACCTATTGAAAGTGCGCTGCTGCCACACTCGCGCCCTAGAGGCATTGATTACCCACGGGCTGAAAGCGATCGCAGGCGTCGTCAAAACCCGCACTCTGATTGTGCTCTCCACAGTCAAAGAGACTCAGGTGCCATCGCTGGATCATTTGCGAGATTCCTAGGGAGGGGTCATGGAAAGCTGGACACTGCTGAGGGGCATGGGGTTGGGGCTGGCGATCGCAGTTCCCGTTGGCCCCATTGGGTTGCTCTGCATTCGGCGATCACTTACCCAAGGCCAGCTCATGGGGTTGGTCACAGGGTTGGGAGCCGCCACCGCCGACGGCATCTACGGCAGCATTGCCGGGTTTGGCCTGACTGCGATCGCCGATCTGTTGGTTAAGCACACCCAGGCCATGCAGCTCATCGGGGGCGTGTTTCTCTGTTATTTAGGCTTCACCACGCTGCGAACCGACCCTGCTACCGAGGCGGCAAAGGTCTCTAATCGAGGGCTTTGGGGGGCCTACGCTTCTACCTTAGTGTTGACGTTGACGAACCCGGCCACTATTCTTTCTTTCATTGCGATTTTTGCTGGGCTGGGTCTGGTGGGCAATAGTCAATCGTGGGGAGCCTCACTAACCTTGATTTTTGGGGTGTTTTTGGGGTCTGCTCTGTGGTGGCTGTGCCTGAGCTGGGGTGTAACGCTTTTTAGCCAAAAGCTGACACCCTCCCGACTTAAGTGGTTAAATCGGCTGGCCGGTGCCGCTATTTTTGGCTTTGGGGTAGTCGCTATTGCGCTCACCTTTAAGGGCTAAACTCCAGATTCCTACTCCAGGTACTGCCTGTGACCATGCTGCGAACTCATCCGTTTTCTTCTGCACCGACCCGGCGGCCTGTTGCCGTAGCCTGGGGACGATGGCTGAGCCTAGGGTTAGCCCTGGTATTGGTCAGCTGGCTGGCGCTAACAGCGTTTCCCAACGCCCAGGCAGCGCCGCCTGAGCTGATGGCTCAGTCAATTCAAGATCTGCAAAATAAGCAAAAAACCCTTGAGCAGCAGCGCAACGAACTCCAGCAGCAGCAAACCGAACTGCAAAATCGCCAGGCCACTTCAGAATCTACCCTCAAGGGCCTAGAGAATAGCATTGTCTACACCGCCAACCAAATCAACGAAACCGAGTTTCGCCTCAACCAGGCCGCGAAAGAGCTGAAAGATTTTGAAGCCAAGCTCGCAAAAGCCGAAGCCGATTACGAAAACGTGCGCACTGGCACTGTGGCCCGGCTTCAGTATCTCCAGCGGCAGCAGGGCAGCGAGGGCTGGGCAGTGCTACTGCAAAGCCAGAATTTTAATGAGTTTCTAGACCGCCAGTACCAGCTCAAGCGGGTTTACGCCTCCGATCGCCAGGTGCTGGCCGACCTCAAGGCCCAGGCCGAAGCCATTCAAAAACAGAAGGCCGCTGTCGAAGAAAAGCGTAACCAGGTCGCCCTGCTACGCCAGCAGTTGCTCTCCCAAAAGCAGCAGTACGAAGCTGAAGCCAGCGAAGAAAAGCAGCTAATCTCTCGTTTGAGGGATCGTCGCGGGGCCCTAGAAGCCGCTGAGGCCCAGCTTGCCCGCGACTCAGAGCAGGTTGCTGGCCTAATTCGTCAAAAAATTGCCGCCAGCACAGGGGTAATTCGCGGCACCGGGCGATTTGTCTTCCCCGCTAACGCCAATATTTCGAGCGGGTTTGGCAACCGGGTGCACCCCATTTTGGGCTACAGCCGCTTCCACGGTGGGATAGATTTTTCGGCCAGCTATGGCAGCACCATTCACGCCGCCGACTCGGGCCGGGTAATTTTCTCAGGCTGGTATGGGGGCTACGGCCAAGCGGTGATCATCGACCACGGTGGCGGGCTCAGCACCCTCTATGCCCACTCCAGCCGTCTGTTTGTTAGCGAGGGACAGTCGGTGCAGCAGGGTCAGGCGATCGCCGCTGTCGGCTCCACCGGCCTCTCTACTGGACCACACCTGCACTTTGAAGTGCGGCAGAACGGCAATCCGGTGAATCCGGCGGGGTATTTGTAGGAAGTAATGGAGTAGGAAGGTAGGGAGTAGGGGGTTAGGGAGTTTGTTAGTAGGTTCAATCACCCGCACCTATCCACCCCTTAACCCCCTACTCCCTACAGTTTTTAGCCCAGGCTCTTTTTCAAATGAGCCATAATGCGAGCCTTACGGGGGTCTTCGCTCTTAGCGGGAGTGACGCCGGCGAAGTTGATTTTGCTGGTTAGGGCAAGGTGCTGCTTAATTTGATCTTTACTAGCCACGAAGATACCTCAGAGAAACGAACAGGGAAAGCCTAAACGACCAAGGCACAGGCCCTGGCAGTTCAGCCTGGGAATGGCATCCCAAAATATTCTCCCTATAGACAATTTAATGCATGTGTCCAGGGTTACTGCAAACTCCTGGAATCAATGGCTAGATAGCAGTGGTCGGCACAGGCGTTGCGCCCAACCTTTGGTGCGGTGTCTGAAACCCTAAGGCTGCGGTAAGAGCGATCGCGATCGGCTAGCTCATTCCCAAAACGGTGAAGGGGGTTAGGACCGTAACCTGGGGCGGTGAGGGCAGCTTTGCCATATTTGAGTTTGTGCCGCTGTTTTCTCCGGTGCTCGTCTGATTCGGAGAGCTGCTGTTTGAGTAGACAGACCCTAATTTGATTTCTTTTTAGGATTAACCCTGTCTTACTCAAATTTCTCTGATTTGGGTTGAAAACACTTTAAAGCTAAGCTTATACCCCGCTTAATCTATTACTAAAATTACAAATCAGACTGTTCATGGCCCCAATGGCAGCGTTGAATAATGGGGTCTGAGCTGGTAAATTTTAGAGCAGACAGCTGTAAATCTCGCTTGAACCACGGGTGGCCAAGCACGAGCCATAAGTTTTCTTAATGCAAAACACAGATGATTTATGGACTAAGTTACTCTTAACCCTAGAGTCAGAGGGTAGAATTTAGCTTGATTTTCAGCTTTGGACGGCATCATGCATTATGGCAGACTCTGGAACTTCTCCGATTAGTGAAAACTTTGATTCTTTACCCCGCGAGGTTAGGGTTGATAACCTCCGCAACGTTCTAGAAACCCTGCAAATTGCCGACGAAATCGCCAAACAGGGCTATCTAATCACCAGCTCAGAACTGGCCGATTTGATGGATGTGAACGCCAGCGCCGTGACGAGTCGAGGCGAGTTTTGGGCCTGGCGCAACTGGTCAGTGTCGCGAGTGCGGCGCGAAGGTAACCAAATTCTTTGGCAGATTGAGCGTATCGACTAGAAACTTTTGAACTGAGGAATTTAAAACTTTGGCGGTGAGCTGTGACTCGCTGCTGGTGATACTTGGCGACTCCCGTGCCACTTTTCAACCTTCAGACAAAGTCTCTGCTCACCGCCACCTCTCATCTCCCCATCCACTCCCGCAGCACTGGCAGCACTGGGCAGGGGTTCGCCGCCTGCACATTCTCTGGCTTGCTCCAGGTAAACGGGGCCTGCTGGGCCGCAGACATCCACAGCAGGCGCTTGGCGCGGGTCATAGCAACGTAGAGTAGCCGGTATTCTTCGGCCGCTTTGAGGTGCTTGGCCTGCTCCCAAGCCGAGATGATGTCAGGAATTTCGCCTTGCCCTGGGGCAAAACCGGCGTGGGCGTGGGCGCGAATCTGCGCCCGGGCCACCTCTGCTAGGGTAAAGTCGCCCAAAAATTCGCCCTGGGGTGGCACCCACAGGGTACCAGGGATGGTTTTGTCGTGGAGAAAGGGCAGAAACACAACATCCCAATCAAGCCCCTTGGCCTTGTGCATGGTGATCAGGGTGAGCTGGCCGGGGCGGGCATAGAGCGAGTCGGTATCTTCGGTGTCGACGGCGGTGAAGCGCTCGGAGCCCACAATATCCTGCAAAACGGCGATCGCAGCCGCCAGCGTGTCGTCATTGCGAATTTGCTGGCTGACGCGAGCGGCGAGTTTGTCGGCGGTGGCCAGCTCGCTCTGGTTGTAGCCCAGGGTGAGCCCGATGAAGGAGAACAGGCTGTAGGGAGGCAGTTCGAGGCGCGATCGCAGCAGCCCGGCACAGTACCGCCGCGCTATTCGTGCTGCCTCAGTGTCGGGCGGCGCATCCAGTGGGCCGGGGTAAAGAAACTGCTCAGGAGCCTGGGCTAGGGCGTTGAGATCTTGGGTGGGCACCCGCTGGCGATCGACCAGCACCCGCAGCGCTCCTTTGAGGCGATCAGCTGAGTGGGGCCGCTCAATGAATTGCAGCAGGGTGAGCATTTCTTCGGGCACCTGAGTTTGGCGGTCTTGCTCACCCACGTCGTAGAACTTCAGGCCCATGGCGGCCAGAGCTACGCCCCCTACCAGGTCAGGATCGCGCAGCAGGTTGCCAACAAATTGCCCCTGTCGACCCTCCCGCACGAGAATGGCAAAACTAGTCTCAGGATTTGCAGCGTAGAGCTCGCTGACCCGCTGGGCAATCAGCTTGACGGACTCTAGCGTGGTTGACGGCGAGAAAATTTCTACCCCAGCCCCCAGCGGCTCTGGGTTGGCCCCAAGTTGCGGGTCGTCGGGGTCTACGGGGGCGATCGCCTGATTACGAAAGGGAGTCTCTGGCCCAGCCACCTGCGCCTGGTTAACCCAGGCCAGCATGCGGTTGGCAGCGGCCATAATGATGCCGCTGCTGCGTCCGGCCTGATCCATCGTCACCAGGCGACCCTGGCGGCGGCAGTCGTCGCAGAACTGGTTGAAGAACACCGGGTCTGCCGGCGTAAACGTCGAGTTGATCGCTTGGTTAGGATCGCCCACCCGCACCAGGTTAGGCTCCCCATTGGGGTCGTCCGGATTAGCCGCCAGAAGGGTCAATAACCGAGTCTGCAATGGTGACGAATCCTGCGCTTCATCTTCGAACACGGCGAAGGTGCGCCCCTGCCAAAAGCGGCGGCTGTCGGGGTCATCTAGGGTACGGAGGGCACCTAGGATCATGGCGTCGTAGTCAATCCAGCCCCGTTGCGAGAGCAGGGCTTGATAGCGATCGTACAGGCCGGCCGCAATGGTGAGCACGTCGTAGTCTTCAACATCTCCTGGTAGAAAGTGGTTGACGTTTTGAGCCAAATCTATCAAGGCAGCAGGCAGTAACCCCGAGCTTTTAGCTTCGCGAATCACTGTATGGGCCAGGCTGGGCAGTACCTCGGTTCGCAATACCGACTGCCGCCTGAGCTGCTCGGTTTCTTCACCATCAAACTGTCGCCCTTCGATCAGGCGGTAGTAGGAGTTGGGGTTGGCTACAATCCACTGCTCTACGCAGGCCCGCAGAATGCGGTTGTTTTGGGAGGGCGAAACCAGCGTCAGCGTATCCAGGTTCAGGTTGGAGAGTTCAGGGTTGCGGGTAGCGATGCTGAGGGCTAGCCCGTGCAGCGTCGAGACCGTAAAGCTGGTCTGGGGAAGCCCGAGAGTCTTTAGGTGCCCGCGCACCTTGGCTTTAAGGTTCGCCGCTGCCGATCGCGTGAAGGTAACCAACACCAGCTGACGGTTGAGATGAAGCTGGTGGCGGGCGATCGCGATCGCCGCCGCCGCCGCCATGCCCGTAGACTTGCCCGAGCCCGGCACTGCCGACACCGCCAACCGCCCCCCGGCCCAGTCGGCCAAAGCCTGTTGACCCCGCCGCAACCCGGCGCGAATCTCTTGTAGCGCGGCCTCGCGATCGACGGGTACTGCCGTTGTCATAGGGCTTCTCTGGGGGTTGCCCTTTTAGGATAGCGAGTGGGAGACAGGAAGATGGAGGCGGTAACAGTTCTACCCACTCTCCTACCTATCCACCCTCCTACCCATCTACCCCTTCACTCTCTTACCGCCTCACCCGCTCTCGAATCCGCGCGGCGAGCTGCTTCGTCTCAGGTATCGGCAACAGGAATGCGCCAATTATGAAGAGCAGCAGCCCCACCCCACCAGGAATCAGCAGTTGCAGCAGCAACACGCCAAGGCCTTGGGTGCCAAGCCAAGCTTCCAGCCACTGGAGGGTACCCCAGGCGGCGGTGCCAGCCACAAAGCTGAGCAAGGTGAGTAGGGCGATCGCGCCACTCCATTCTCCCAGCGGCAGCCCCCGCAGTCGCCGATGCAAAATCACTGTCAGCGCCAGGGTCGAAAACACGTTCACCCCCACGGTGGCTAGCACTAGCCCCGGTGCCCCCAGCCAGCGAATGAACCAAAAGGCCATCACCACGTTTAGGCCAATGTTGATCAGGCTGATGCGAAAGGGCGTCTGCCCATCGCCCAAGGCATAAAACACCCGCACCAGCACGTCGCGAGCCAGGTACACAAACATGCCAATGCCGTAGACCATCAGGAGCGAAGTCACCAGGTTCG
Source organism: Leptolyngbya subtilissima AS-A7 (assembly GCF_039962255.1). Classification (NCBI taxonomy): domain Bacteria; kingdom Bacillati; phylum Cyanobacteriota; class Cyanophyceae; order Leptolyngbyales; family Leptolyngbyaceae; genus Leptolyngbya; species Leptolyngbya subtilissima. The sequence goes on from NZ_JAMPKY010000006.1 coordinate 390,936, forward strand.
AGGCCTCTTGGTCAAAGGCACCCCGTTCATAAATCACCCGCACCATGGGCATGGCCAGCACCACAAACATCGCCCCCAGGGGCAGCATGGTCAACGCCGTAAACAGCAGGCTTTGACGAATGCGGAGCTTGAGTTCGGGCCAGTCTGCGGGGTCAGCCAGACGGGCAAACATGGGCAAAAACGGCACCAAAATCACGTTGGAGATAATGCCTAGCGGCGTTTGTACGAGCAGGTTTGCGTAGCTCAGCGCCGCCGCCGTACCGGGAATAAACGAGGCAAAAAACAGGTTGGTAAACAGGTTGATTTGCAGCATTCCCGACGACAGCGTAGCGGGCAGCAGCACCTGCATCACCTCTTGCACCTCAGGCATCGACCAGTCAAAGCGCAGCCGAGGCCGCCCCAAACCAGACTTCCATAGGGCAGGGAGCTGCACGAGCCATTGCAACACGGCCCCGCCCAGCGTGCTGCCCGCCAGCACCGCGCTACCTACCATAAAAAACTCTGGGCTGGTCATGTCGCTGCCGATCGCCCCATAGAGCAGCCCCAGCCCTACTAGCACCGCGCCACTAGAGAAAATTGGGCTAATCGACGGCAGCCAAAACTGGTTATCGGCGTTGAGCGCCCCAAAGCCAGTGCCGATCAACCCCGCCAACAGAGCCATGGGTGCCATGATGCGAAGCTGCAACACCGCCATATCCCTAGCCACAGGGTCGTTTTGGGCCAGGCCAGGGGCAATGGTGTTGATAATTGGACCCGCCAGAAGAATCAGCAGCAGCGATAGGCCAATCAAAATCAGCCCGACCAGCGTATTGACGGCTTCGATTAGGGCGGCAGTGTCTTTGCGGTCTTGCTGCCGCGCCACTACGCTGACGATCGCACTATGAAACGGTCCGTTAATGCCCCCCAGCAAAATCAGCAAAAAGCCGGGGATGATGTAGGCAAAGCTGTAGGCATCGGCCACCGGCCCCACCGCAAAGGCCGCCCCGATCGCCTGCTGACGAAACAGCCCCACAAACTTGCTGAGGATGGTGGCCACGGCCACAATGCCAGCAATATTGGCTAGCGATCGAGAGGGTTTGGCGTCTGACACAGGGCCTCACAGGGGGTGAACAGCAGCGGAGCCACCGTTGGCATCCAGAACCATCCCCCATTTAACTGCATTATTGAACTTGCATCGGGTCAATACACAGGAGCTATTGCACTTGATTACGGTTTCCAGGTCTGGCTTAGAAGTGAGCCAGAATAGAGATGTAGCGCAACCCGCTGTAGGTAGACTATCTCTGCAATTTGCTGCCTCAGCCCCAGGGTATGCAGCTAGGGAAATTCTCTGGCTGTGGGCTATTCTCTGTCACCAGATCGCACCATGTACGCTTCATCTTCAAAACTACCTCTAGATCACCAGGCCCTTTTGCGAGAAAACCAACGTCTCCTGGCCGAAAACAATGCCTTGCGCCAAGAAAATCAGCAGCTTCAGCAGCTAATTCATCAGCTAGAGCGGAAAGTACGCCGCTATTCGTAGACTGCGATCGCCCTTGAGACCGGTCTTTGACAGTCGCTCTCACCGCTGCAACCCGGCCTGTGATTTTTAGCTGACCGTGGGTAGCATGTCTTCATAGACCTGCTACCGGCTCGCTTCACAATGCCCCTGGGCCACCGTTCAAAACCAAAGCGCCGTCTGCTGATCGCCGCAATTGTGGGGGGTGTGTTGGTCACTAGCTTTCCGTTTGTGGTGGTGGGTGGGCTGCTGGCCAAAACCAACTGGGATGAGTGGCAACACTGCCGGGGCTACATCCAGTTCAACGCTGCGCAGTGGAACGACCCAGTTCTCAGCGCCGAGCCCACCTACGTTCGTCTTTGCATGGTGGATGACCTGCTGGCAAAATACCTGCTGCTAGGCAGACCCCAGAAGGGTGTGATCGAGCTGCTCGGCCAGCCAGAACCCCAAAACGGCTTTGCCGGCTACGATATGGTCTACATGCTAGGGCCAGAGCGCAAGTTTATTAGCATCGACTACGAATGGCTGGTGATTAAACTCGATGCGGCGGGCCACGTTAGCGATGCTGCGATCGCAACTGATTGAGGGTTTAGCAGTCTAGCCAGGGATTTGTCTTGGGAGCATGGCCCGCTATGCCCCCAAGTTGCGCTTACGATGCTTTCGCTGGCCTGTATTAAGCCCCATACTTTTTCAGCGCCGTCGTATCCCAAGCCTGGTCGACTTCGCGAGGCAAATCAAAACTATCCGACTGAAGAACTTCCTTCAAATCGGCAGCGAGCTGCTGCGACTTAGCCACCAGCTTTGGCATATCCATTTCGGTTTCGGCCACCTCGCGCATAGCCTTAATGTCGTGATGGCGAAAGATGCGGGCGGCTCGGTGGGCGTGGTAAGCCCGAAACCCTAACAGCTTCAAGGCCTCAGCACCCAAGCTCAGGGCCGACTCAAAGGTTTCCCGCTCCACGACGGCAACATCCCGGCGCAGCAGTTCATAGGCATGGCGACGATCAATAGCCCGCGCCAAAATCTTCAGGTGGGGAAAGTGCTGTTTCACCAGGTCAATGGTTTGCAGCGACCTTTCCACATCGTCGATCGCCATCACAAACAGCTTGGCATCAGCGGCCCCTGCCGCATAAAGCAGCTCAATGCGCGACGAGTCGCCATAAAACACCTTGTGGCCAAACTGACGCAGCAGGTCAATGGTGGCCGGGTCGTGGTCTAGCACCGTAGTCTGAATCCCGTTGGCAACCAGTAGGCGGTTGACAATCTGGCCAAAGCGCCCAAAGCCCGCAATGATCACCGGAGTTTCGCCATCGTCGATGGTGTCGGGTTCTCGCTGCTCGCCCTGGCTCACAAAGCGGGGCTGCACCAGCCGCTCATTGGCAATCATCACCAGAGGGGTAAGGGCCATCGACAGGGCCACCACCACGACCAGTGGTGCGGTAACAGTCGTCGGCAAAACCCGGCTTTGCTGGGCAAAGGAAAACAGCACAAAGCAAAACTCTCCCCCCTGAGCCAGGGCCATGGCAAACAGCAGATTCTGGCTGAGCGACTGCCGAAAGAAACGCCCCAGGGCCACCAGCACCAGCCCCTTGAGCAGCATCAGCCCAATGACCAAGCCCAAAATCAGCAGGGGCTGGCGGGCCAGCACATTAAAGTCGATGCTGGCCCCCACCGAGATAAAGAACAGGCCCAGCAGCAGGCCTTTGAACGGTTCAATGTCGGTTTCTAGCTCGTGGCGATACTCGTTATCGGCCAGCACCACCCCGGCGACAAAGGTGCCCAGAGCAGGCGATAGCCCTACCATCTGCATGATCAGGGTAATGCCAATCACCAGCAGCAGGGCTGTCGCCGTAAACATCTCCCGCAGGCGCGTATCGGCAATAAACCGAAATACTGGCCGCATCAAAAACCGACCGACCACAATAATGCCCCCCACAGCCCCCATCACCAGCAGGGTTCGCTGCCAAGCGGGTAAGCCTCCGCTGGCCTCGGCCGTGGCCACCAGCACTGCGGCATGGGGGCCGGTCGCAGTCTGGCCCATTTCCAGCAGGGGCAGCAGGGCCAGCATGGGAATCACTGCAATATCCTGAAACAGCAGCACCGAGAAGGAGGCCTGCCCCGCCTCGGTTCTCATCAGGCCCTTTTCGTTTAGGGTTTGCAGCACGATCGCCGTCGACGAGAGCGATAAAATCATGCCGATGGCCAGGGCCATAGTCCAGGGCAGGCCCACCAGCAGGGCAATCAGGGCGATCGCCCCGGTGGTCACCGCCACCTGCAAGCCCCCCAGCCCCAAGATTGGCCCCCGCAGCTGCCACAGCAGCGAAGGCCGCAGCTCTAGGCCAATCAAAAACAGCATCATCACCACGCCGAATTCGGCGAAATGCATGACGTCGTCTTGCTGTTCTCCCACCAGGCCCAGCACAAAGGGGCCGATAATCACTCCCGCAATCAGGTAGCCCAGCACCGACCCCAGCCCCAGCCGTTTGGCCACGGGCACCGACAGCACCGCCGCCGTGAGGTAGATAAACGCCTGAAAAAAAAAGTCTTCGCTATGCATGGGGGGCCACCTCGGGAGCGAGCAATACCTGGCTCAAATCTTGGTTGAGCTGGGTCAGGCCAGGCAGCGCCGCCCAGTTGATTTGGTTATCGCGCAGGGCCTGAAGCAGGGTGCGGTACTCTTGGGCGCGATCGCTGATTTCGGGGCCGTCAAGCAGCTGGTGGGTGCCGTGGACAACAAACGGCGGCAGATAGTCCATGCCGCACAGCCGCGCGGTTTGGGCAAAGGGGGCTAGCAGCTCGGCGATGGTGTAGTAGTTGTAGCCTTCCCGCTGATAGGCCTGATTGCTGCCGCCCGTCGAAATAGCGGAAAGGCATTTTTTGCCTTGCAGAGCTGTACCCTCGTGGCCGTAGGCAAAGCCATATTCGAGCACCAGGTCTTGCCACTCTTTGAGAATGGCGGGGCTGCTATACCAGTAAAAAGGGTGCTGCCACACCACGATGTCGTGGTCGATCAAAAGCTGCTGCTCGCGCTTCACATTGATATGGAAGTCGGGATACTCCTCATAGAGGTCGTGGAGGGTGACCCCCTCTAAGTCGGCGATCGCCTGCACCAGCCGACTGTTAACACGGGACTTGTTGAGGGCAGGGTGGGCAAAGAGCACCAAAATCCGGTTGGAAGGAGTCATAGCCACAGAAAAAAAGAGCAGATTGGCCCTAGCGCGATGACCCTACGGAGTCGGTTTGAGGCCATCGGTTTTGCCACCGCAACTGTATACGATCTAAGCCATCAGTGGCGGTGCCCCACCTATCCTTCTAGTTACATAGCTAATAAAAGTCCTGGCTCAACTACCCCGAAGAACCAGGACTCTTGAGAAGCGGAGAGTCTCCATCCGTCTCAAGGTTAGGAAGTGGCAGAGGGCGATCGTAGGGAGCCGCTCACACACCTCAGATTATTCAAAATGCTGAAAAGAAGACTCTTGTTGTGGGTAAGTATTTGGGTGAGTCTTGTGTAGGGTGGCACAGCCCACCGCTAGAGATCTTTTTCGTTAGGAACTTGCTTGAATAAAGAATTTCTTTTTCTCTTAGAAAAAGGTGTCCGGCGAGCGGGGTGGGTTGGCTCATGGGAACCCACCCGTTTACGCCAGGGGTGTAAGGTGGGCAATGCCCACCCTACGAGGGATTAGCTATCCCAGTTAGCCAAATCGACTGGAGGTCGAGGCTATCAAGAAGGCCGCGTAGGTGAGGATGTAACCCACCGTGAAGTGAGCCAGACCCACAACCCGACCCTGGATGATGGACATGGCAACGGGCTTGTCCTTCCAGCGAACCAGGTTCGCCAGAGGAGTGCGCTCGTGGGCCCAAACCAGAGTTTCGATCAGCTCCTGCCAGTAGCCCCGCCAGGAGATCAAGAACATGAAGCCAGTAGCCCAAACCAGGTGCCCAAAGAGGAACATCCAGGCCCAAACCGCGAGGTTATTCATGCCGTAGGGGTTGTAGCCGTTGATTAGCTGCGACGAGTTAAGCCACAGGTAGTCGCGGAACCAGCCCATTAGATAGGTCGAGTTTTCGTTGAACTGGGCAATGTTGCCCGACCACAGGGTGAGATGCTTCCAGTGCCAGTAGAAGGTCACCCAACCAAGGGTGTTCAGCATCCAGAACATCGCCAGGTAGAACGAATCCCACGCGGAGATGTCGCAGGTACCGCCACGGCCAGGGCCGTCGCAGGGGAAGCTGTAGCCGAAGTCTTTTTTGTCGGGCATCAGCTTCGAACCGCGGGCATCCAGCGCACCCTTGACCAAGATCAGGGTGGTGGTGTGCAGGCCGAGGGCGATCGCATGGTGAACCAAGAAGTCGCCAGGGCCAATGGTCAGAAACAGCGAGTTGGTAGTGCTATTAATGCCATCTAGCCAGCCGCCGAGCCACACGTTGCCGTAGTTAGGCCAAGCCGTCGTCGCAAGGCTGTCCGGGTTGGATAGGAGAGTATCCATGCCGTAGAGCAGCTTGCCGTGGGAAGCTTGAATCCATTGAGCAAAGACTGGTTCAACCAGAATCTGCTTTTCGGGGGTGCCAAAGGCCACCACCACGTCGTTGTGCACGTACAGACCCAGGGTGTGGAAGCCCAGGAATAGCGACACCCAGCTTAGGTGCGAGATGATTGCTTCCTTATGCTCCAGCGCGCGGTATAGCACGTTGTTCTGGTTGGCTTTGGGGTCGTAATCGCGCACCAGGAAGATGGCCCCGTGGGCGAAGGCCCCCACCATAATGAATCCAGCGATGTACTGGTGGTGGGTATAGAGGGCCGCCTGGGTGGTGTAGTCCTTAGCAATAAAGGCGTAGGGCGGCATCGAGTACATGTGCTGCGCCACCAGGGAGGTGACCACCCCTAGGGCCGCTAGGTGAAACGCTAGCTGGAAGTGCAGCGAGTTGTTGTAGGTGTCGTAAATGCCCTTGTGGCCTTCCCCAATCGCACCGCCAAAGGGAGTGCCTTCGGGGGGTCGGTGCGCATTCAGGATGGTCTTCATGTCGTGGCCAATACCGAAGTTAGTCCGGTACATGTGGCCCGCAATGATGAAGATCACCGCGATCGCCAGGTGGTGGTGGGCAATATCCGTCAGCCACAGCGCATCGGTTTGCGGGTGAAACCCACCCAAGAAGGTGAGAATCGCTGAACCGGCCCCGTCACTGGTGTTAAACACGTGGTTTGGCGTGTCTGGGTTTTGGGCATAGACCCCCCACTGACCGGTAAAGAAAGGCTTCAACCCAGCGGGGTGAGGCCGTACCGAGAGGAAGTTATCCCAACCCACATGCTGCCCCCGAGCTTCGGGAATAGCCACGTGAATCAGGTGACCGGCCCAAGCCAGCGAGCTGACGCCAAACAGACCAGCCAGGTGGTGGTTCAGGCGAGACTCAGCGTTTTTGAACCAGGCCAGGCTAGGCCGAAACTTGGGTTGAAGGTGCAGCCAGCCAGCGAACAAAAAGATCGCCGACAAAACTAGCAGGAACAGGGCACCGCTGTAGAGGTCAGCATTGGTGCGCATACCGACGGTGTACCACCAGTGGTAGACCCCGGAAAATGAGATGTTAACCGGATAGCTGGCCCCGCCTTGGGTGAAGGCATCCACAGCGGGTTGGCCAAATTGCGGATCCCAAATCGCGTGAGCGATTGGTTTCACACCCAGCGGGTCTTTCACCCACTGCTCAAAGTTGCCTTGCCAGGCGACGTGGAACAGGTTGCCTGAAGTCCACAAAAAGATGATTGCCAAGTGGCCAAAGTGGGAGGCGAAGATCTTTTGATAAAGATTCTCCTCCGTCATGCCATCGTGGCTTTCAAAGTCGTGGGCCGTGGCAATCCCGTACCAGAGCCGACGCGTGGTCGGATCTTGGGCCAGGTCCTGGCTAAATTTTGGGAATTTAGTTGCCATGAATCAAAACAGGTTTGATGTACGAATGGGTCAGAAAACGCAATTCGTTGAAGTGCAGCAGATTGGGGTTGGTAGGGGCACAGCATGCCGTGCCCCTACGGGAATCCCATGACCAAACGGGTCATCCCACCGCGATAATTCGAGCCAGGAAGAAGGCCCACGTCGTGGCAATCCCCCCGAGGAGGTAGTGAGCCACACCCACAGCCCGACCCTGAGTGATGCTCAGAGCGCGAGGCTGAATAGAAGGCGCTACCTTCAGCTTGCTGTGAGCCCAAACAATGGACTCAATCAGCTCTTGCCAGTAGCCACGGCCACTGAACAGGAACATCAGGCTAAAGGCCCACACAAAGTGAGCACCCAAGAACAGCAGACCGTAGGCCGACAGCGCCGAACCGTAGGAGCCGATTACCTGGGAGGCCTGAGCCCACAGGAAGTCGCGCAGCCAACCGTTGATGGTGATGGCGCTAGCCGCAAAGTTGCCACCCGTAATGTGACTTACCGTGCCATCAGGGCTCACCGTGCCCCAAATGTCAGACTGCATCTTCCAGCTGAAGTGGAAAATTACAATCGAGATCGAGTTGTACATCCAGAACAGGCCCAGGAACACGTGGTCCCAACCGGAAACCTGACAGGTGCCACCCCGACCCGGACCGTCGCAGGGGAACCGGAAGCCCAG